>DATKAK010000091.1:0-8735 GCA_035498295.1 Gallionella sp.
GACACACTGCGCAACCGCCTCGGCATCGCCATCGCGATGCGCACCTACAAAGCCTACGTCGAAGTGCTGTCATCGAAGCGCTGGCAAAAATTAGCTGCATCCGGGGCCAGGCAGCAACGGCTATTGTGGGCCAGTACCGGCACCAAGGATCCGTCAGCTTCAGACGTTCTGTACATCGAAGCACTGGCATCTGCAGATACGATCGACACCATGCCCGAAAAGACGCTGCTCGCTTTTGCCAATCATGGAAAAGTGAAAGGTAGCTTGGCTGCGGATGGGGGCGATGCCGAAACGTTGCTTGCCGATTTTGCCAAGGCAGGGATCGATCACATTGCTCTTGCCGCCAGACTTCAGCTTGAGGGAACTAGGGCTTTCGCCGAGTCGTGGCGCGAACTGATGGAATGCATTGCCAAAAAGACGGAACAGCTAACGTAATGCAAGTGGGTCACGATCTTCTGTATCTGTATGAGCGATCCAGCGAGATATGAGTAGCTTGATGTATTAGCCGGACGGGATTGTCCCAGGCTGACGAGCACAAACGAACAACAAACAAGGAATTCTCTTATGGAAATTTCCTTTCATGGCGCCGACAAGGGCGTAACCGGCTCCTGCCATATGGTGAGTTGTGCCGGCAGGAAGATATTGATCGACTGCGGTATGTATCAGGGAGGCCGCGAGCTGGAAGAAGAGAACAGCGAGCGCTTCGGTTTCGAGGCCAAGCAGATCGATTTCGTATTGCTTACCCATGCGCACCTGGACCACTGCGGCCGCCTGCCGTTGCTGGCCAAGCGTGGATTCCGCGGCGAAATCATCACTACTTCGGCCACGCGCGAACTGGCCCGACTGGTAATGGTGGATGCTGCCCATCTGCAAGAGGAAGAACTACAGCATCGGGAACACCGGTCTGCGCGTCACCGAAAGCATCAGCATGCTTTAGCTCCGTTGTACTCGGTTGTCGATGCATTTTTGGCGCTGGATTATTTTGGCCGTGTCGCGACTTACGCGCAGCCATTGCAGCTGGCGCCGGGGATACGCGCAACTTTCATGGATGCCGGACACATCCTCGGCTCGGCCTGCATACTCCTTGAACTGGAAGAACACGGGCGGCAGCGCAGCGTGCTGTTTTCCGGCGATCTCGGCAACAGCGGACGACCCCTGCTGCGCGACCCGGCAACTCCGCCGGCGGCGGACATCGTTGTCATGGAAACCACTTACGGAGACCGCTTGCACAAACCCTTCCTGCCATCTGTGGAGGAGTTTTACGAAGTGATTGCCGACACCTTCAGGCGGGGAGGCAACGTGGTCATCCCGACTTTTGCGTTGGAACGGGCCCAGGAACTGTTGTATTTCTTGCGCGAGGGAGCAGAGGGTAACCGGTTGCCGCGCGACATCCGGGTGTTTCTGGATTCCCCCATGGCGATATCGGCCACCGAGATATTCGAACGCCATCCGGAGTGCTATGAACCAGAAACCGCCGAACTGTTTCGCGAAGGACAAGATCCGTTTCATTTGCCGGCGCTGCACTTTACCCGCGAGACCGCGGCGTCCAAAGCCATCAACGACATCAGCGGCGGCGCCGTCATCATGGCGGGATCGGGCATGTGCACCGGCGGACGGATACGGCACCATTTGCAGCACAATATTGCGCGCAAGGAATGCAGCATACTGTTTGTCGGTTACGCTGCCGCAGGGACGCTCGCGCGCAGTGTCATCGACGGTGCCAAGGAAGCGAGAATCTACGGGGAAAAATTTCCCGTGCACGCCAGGATCCATACGATCAACGGATTTTCCGCGCATGCCGATCAGGCTGAACTGCTTGCATGGCACAAGCATACCGGCAATCCCGAATGTACCTACCTTGTTCATGGCGATGAAGCGGTGATGAACCAGTTTGCCGCCCGCCTGAAAGGAACCCGGGTGGTTATGCCGGCCTTGAATGAAAGTTTTGCGATTTGACCGGCGGACTGTGTCAATGAAGTGGAGCAATCAAAAATGAATGAAGAGACCGATTTGAAATCATTGGCCCTCCCGGAATTACAGGCGCAGTTGGGATCATCGCCGGACGGCCTCGGTCAAATCGAGGCGCAGAAACGGCTGGGCAAATACGGGCCCAACGAGTTCATAGAGAAGAAGACCAATGCCTTCCTGAAATTCCTCGGCTATTTCTGGGGGCCCATTCCGTGGATGATCGAAGCGGCTGTGATCCTGTCCGCGGTGGACCGGCACTGGGCCGACTTCGGCATCATCCTCATACTGCTGGTAGCCAATGCAGTGGTCGGATTCTGGGAAGAACATCAGGCTGGCAATGCCATCGCAGCCCTGAAGGCCAAGCTGGCGAACAAGGCCCGAGTAAAACGCGACGGAAACTGGACGACCATCGCAGCACGCGAACTGGTACCAGGCGATGTGATTCACATGCGCCTGGGCGATGTCGTCCCGGCGGATGCGCGCCTGTTGGCGGGTGACCCGATCGAAGTGGATCAATCGGCACTGACCGGAGAATCCTTGCCTGCCGCGCGCAAAGCCGGCGACGCGGTGTATTCGGGTTCTATCGTCCGGCAGGGCGAGATCGATGCAATGGTATACGGCACCGGATCCAACACCTACTTTGGCAAGACGGCGCAACTGGTCCAGGAAGCGCATACGGTCAGCCATTTCCAGCGTGCTGTGCTGAGGATCGGCAATTACCTGATCATCCTCGCCGCGCTGCTGGTGGCAGTGATCATCACCGTGGCGCTGTTCCGCGGCGATCCCATCCTCACGACATTGCAATTCGCACTGGTGTTGACGGTGGCCGCGATTCCAGTGGCGATGCCCACGGTCCTGTCGGTGACCATGGCGGTGGGCGCGCGGCTGCTTGCGATAAAGGAAGCGATCGTCACCCGCCTGGCAGCCAGCGAGGAACTCGCCGGCGTGGACGAGTTGTGCTCTGACAAGACCGGCACGCTGACCCAGAACAAACTGACACTGGGCGATCCTTTCAGCGTGAATAACATCCCGGCCGAACAAGTCATACTCGATGCTGCGCTCGCTTCGCGCGCGCACAATGACGACACCATCGATCTGGCCGTGCTGGGCGGCCTGAAAGACAGGGATACGTTTAACGCATATAAGGTGGTTCATTTCCAGCCGTTCGATCCGGTGCACAAACGCACCGAGGCCACTGTCAAGGGCGCGGATGGGACTGAATTCAAGGTTAGCAAAGGTGCTCCCCAGGTAATTCTGGAATTGTCTTCCAATGCAGATGATGTGATTTCTGCTGTCGATAAAACCGTCAACGAATTTGCGGCGCGCGGTTTCCGTTCGCTGGGCGTGGCGCGTACTGATCCGGGAGGCAAATGGCAGTTTATCGGCGTGTTGCCATTGTTCGATCCCCCGCGCGAGCAGGCCAAGGCGACCATCGCGAGCGCGCGCCAGATGGGCGTGAGCGTCAAGATGATCACGGGCGACGCAATGGTCATCGCGCGCGAGACTGCGGCGAAATTGGGACTGGGCACCAATATCCTGGATGCCGGCATATTTGGTTCCACCAAACAGCACGAGACGGCTCAGTTGGCGCAGTCCATCGAACACGCCGACGGTTTCGCCCAGGTGTTCCCAGAACACAAGTTTCACATCGTGGATGTGCTGCAGCAGCGCGGCCACATCGTAGGCATGACGGGCGACGGTGTGAACGATGCGCCTGCGCTGAAGAAGGCCGATTGCGGCATCGCCGTATCCGGCGCTACGGATGCGGCACGCGCGGCGGCATCGATCGTGCTGATGACGCCCGGCTTGTCGGTGATCATCGACGCCATCAAGGAAAGCCGGAAAATCTTCCAACGCATGAACAGCTATGCGATCTACCGTATTGCGGAGACATTGCGTGTGCTGTTCTTCATGACGCTGTCCATCCTGATATTCAACTTCTATCCGGTCACGGCGGTAATGATCGTGCTCCTGGCCTTGCTCAATGACGGGGCGATCCTGTCCATCGCTTATGACAATGTGCATTTCAAGGACAAACCCGAGTCCTGGAACATGCGCATGGTGCTGGGAACAGCCTCAATCCTCGGGGTAGCAGGCGTCGTGGCATCATTCTTCCTGTTTTATCTGGGAGAGCGTGTTTTTCACCTCGACCGCGCGCATATTCAGACGCTGATGTATCTGAAGCTGTCGGTGGCGGGGCATATGACGATCTTTGTGACGCGCACGCGCGGCCCGTTCTGGTCGATACGGCTGGCGCCGGTTCTATGGACGGCGGTGCTCGGCACGCAGATCGTTGCAACGCTGATCGCGGTGTACGGGCTATTTATGACGCCGATCGGTTAGCAATGGGCGCTGTTCGTCTGGGGTTATGCTTTCGCATGGTTCCTGGTGAATGACCGGGTGAAACTGTTTGCGTACCGGGTGTTCGATCCATCGGATGCGCCGTTATTGGCCAGGAAAACGCCTGCTGCGGCAAAGCAGATTGCCAAGCGTGCCTATGAACTCTACGAGCGGCGCGGGCGCCGCGACGGGCACGCGATCCAGGACTGGCTTCGGGCCGAACGCGAGATCAGGAAAGAATAGGCGGTTGGACTATGGCGCAGCGGTTGACCAAGAAAGGATCAAGATGAAAATCAATATTAACGAATTCCGCGTCCCGGCGGCCAAAAGCGTGAAACTCGATCAATGGCCGACGAAGGTGGAGCCGGTATATCGATCGAAAAAACAATATAAGGCGCTGCTCGAAAAGCAGGTCGGGGAATTGAGCGAGCAACAACAGATCCACTACGCGTCCAACCGCTACGCGGTGCTGCTGATCTTCCAGGCGATGGACGCGGCAGGCAAGGACGGCGCGATCAAGCACGTGATGTCAGGCGTCAATCCCCAGGGCTGCCAGGTGTTCAGCTTCAAACATCCGAGCGCGGAAGAGCTGGAGCATGATTTTCTGTGGCGCACCACGCAGGCGCTGCCGGAGCGAGGCCGGATCGGCATCTTCAACCGCTCCTATTACGAGGAAGTGCTGATCGTCCGCGTGCACCCGGAGATACTGAAGGCGCAGAATATCCCTGATCGGTTATTGAATGAAAAGACCCTTTGGCAGGACCGCTACCGCTCCATCGTGGACATGGAGAATCATCTTCATCGGAACGGCACGCGGATCATCAAATTCTTCCTGCACCTTTCGGAAGAAGAACAGCGCAAGCGCTTTCTCGAGCGTATCGATGATCCCGACAAGAACTGGAAGCTCAGTCTGGCGGATATCCAGGAACGAAAATTCTGGAATCAGTACATGAAAGCTTATGAGGAATGCCTGAGTGCAACCAGTACGGACGACGCCCCGTGGTTTGTCGTTCCGGCAGACGACAAGGAAAATGCGCGGCTGATCATTTCTCAGGTCATCCTCGATACGTTCAGGTCGCTTGATCTGGCCTATCCCAAACCCAGTCCACAACATCTCAAGGATCTGCAGTCGATCCGCAAACAGCTGGAGCATTGAAACCACATAGCAAAGGGGCATACATGGAAAAAATATCTTACGGGCATAATCAAAATGTGGCCCAACAGGGGCGCATGCTGCTGAAGCAGATATCTCCCGACTTTCTGGATCCTGCACACGAATGGAGGCGCTTTTTTGCCGAAACCTGGGGTACCTTTTTGCTCGTGCTCGTCGCCGCCGGCGGCGGGGTCGTGGCAGCAAAGAGCGGCGGGGCGGTAACCTTGAGCATGCAGGTGGTGGCGCCCGGCCTTATGGTGATGGCGATCATCTACTTCATGGGCACCGTGAGCGGCGCGCATCTGAACCCGGCGGTCACCCTGGCGTTCGCAGTGAGACGTAATTTTCCATGGCGGCGCGTGCCGGGCTACGTATTGGCACAGTCGCTCGGCGGCATAGCTGCGGCACAATTTTTGCACTTGATGTTCGGCAATGTCGGCGTGCTCGGCGCGACCTTGCCGGGTAGCGATATCGGCGACTGGACGGCACTGGCGATGGAAGTGGTGCTGACAGCCGGGCTGGTGAACACGATACTGGGAACGGCTTCCGGAGCGCGCAACATTGGCACCAACGGTGCCATCGCGGTGGGTGGTTACATCATTCTGGCGGGCCTGTGGTCGGCGCCGATCAGCGGTGCTTCGATGAACCCGGTCCGGTCGCTCGCGCCAGACCTGGTGCGCGGTGATCTCAGTACGACTTGGATTTACGTAGTCGGACCCGTGCTGGGGGCCCTGATTGGCGTCGCCTTCGAATGGATACTCAAAGGCAAACCCACGGTAGCAGGAGCGCTGGCTGCGCAAGGCACGATTGATGACGATGTTTCATCAAAACCGGATGCGTGAAAACTAGTGAAATGATTTGCGCAGAACCCATTTGTAGTGCTGCATTTTGTATTCTGAAATCTGGCAACATCAAAATCAATCATCAATAGTCGGCCTCGGCATGTTCGATGTACTTGGAATCGTAATGGTCTGGCTCGACTGCGCAGAATTACTTCTTGCGCCCGAATAGTTCGTTGATGCAAATTCGGGAAAATCTTCCAGCTTCTGTGAATTTTTATGGTCTGTAACAACTGACAAAAATTGTCGGTTAGTGACAGATTTGCGTTGGTCTCAACGCGCATGCAATTCAAGAGGAAGTACAAAAACATGCTTAAAAACAATATATAGCGATATTGGCATGGCAATTGCGGCTAATAGATCGCTGACAGAGGTGCATTGCCCATTCAGTGGCGAAAAGCATCACAGCAGAATCAAACCAATCTTATAGGGCGCTAATCACGCCTTGTTTGATTGTATATAACGATTATTAGGAGGCAGCATGTCTACAACTAAAAACACTGCGTTCTTGAACTTCGATAAATATCCGACGGCCGTGCTCTTGCTGGCCTTCTTCCTGGCTTCCTGCGGCGGATCAAAACATAAGGATCCGGCCCCACCGCCACCCACGCAACCAGCCCAACTGTCTGTCGCGCCGCTTTATCCCACCAACGGAGCCAACTGGAACGACTACGTTTCGGGCAGCGACTGGAAGACAGCCCCCGATACTGCATGCGACGCGTTCAATGATACAGCCTGCATGCATGGCGGCGAACTGCGGGTAGTGGTTGCAACCGGCCAGTCTTCCTGCACCGGGCTGACCGCTTCCGATGACCTTGGCGCATTCAAATGGGTGTGCGATGCAAGCACCGGCACCCCGAGAATGGTCTCTACCGGGTTGGCGGATGGCAAGAACCTCTCCGATCTGATCGACTTTACCGGTTCGGGCGGTTTCAAGCCCAACAAGGTGACGGTGTATACAAATGGCACCTCCTGGAACACCACATCCAGCAGTGTCTGGTGGACGAATCCTGTCGTCAAAGATCCGGCCCCAAGTAGCGGCAGCATTGCTCTTGCAACGGCTTCCACCATTTACCTGGTTACTACTGACCCGGCAGCGGCTATTACCTTTTCGGCGGACAAAACCGCACTCGTGATCGAACCGGGTGTGACGATCACCGATGGGAACGCACTGCTATATGTAGTCGAGACGCAGGGCTATGCGCACCTCTGGCTGGAAGGCAAAATCGACGCAAGTACGGACAGTTATGGGGTTGGCGTTGATGGCGCGCGCTTCTCCATGTTGCGCCATCTGGAATTGGATAATGCAAGCGCTGGCGGTATCATCCTCAACGCCGCGGTGAGCAACACCCTGATGGGGGTGACTGCAAATCACAACACCGGCTCTGGTGTCTACCTCGTCAACTCCAGCCAGTACAACATCTTCACGAACTTGACGGTGAACAACAACAGTGGTTACGGCGTTAACCTTACCGGCACCCCCGCGCACAACACCTTCACGGGCGTGAAGGCGGGCAATAACGGGAGTTACGGCTTTTACCTGAACGCGTCGAATAATAAGCTCATGGACGTGACGGCGAGCTACAACACCAACGGCGTTTACCTCACCAGCGCTTCGAACAACACGCTCGCAAACGTGACCGCGATCAACAATAACTACGGTGTCTACCTCACCGGCGCCTCGAAGAACACGCTCACAAACGTGACCGCGAGCAACGATCTCTACGGCGTCTACCTCGTCGGCGCGTCGAACAACGCGCTCGTGGACGTGACGGCGAGCGACAACAGCAGCACCGGGGTGTACGTCTATAACAACTCAAACTACAACATCCTCGCGGGCGTGACAGCGAGCAACAACAGTAGCACGGGCTTGCTCGTGTACAACTCCTCGAACCAAACGCTTGCGGATGTGGCATCGAGCAACAATAACCTCGGTATCTACCTCTACAATTCTTCGAATAACCGTTTTACCGGTTTGCTAAAGGTCGGCACTAATGGCGCCAGCGGCACCAGCAATTGCACAGTAACCGGCGGAACAAACCCGGGCTTGGTAACCGTCACATGCGGCAACGACGTCAATTCGGATGCGGCATTGACTACCGGTATCACATTGGGCAGTTCCTTTGTCGGCATGGTGACGAGCGAAGATGTGGCGAACGCGAGCGACACCGCCGGGGCAGCAGCAAGCTTCCCAGTTGATCTCACCGCATTCGACTGGGTACACTTCGACAACGACTACCGCGGGTGGGGCATCGATGGCACGACCCATGGCCGATGGACCACGGGCGCGGGCCGCATCTGGGACTGGTCGTTGCTTGGTACGGACGCAGTCATAAGGGCCGTGTTATCGCTCCCGACCGGCAACGATGCAATAACCCATACCTGGAGCGATGCGACCACCACCACCTTTTTGCGCAACGCGGTGGAGATCGCGG
>DATKAK010000092.1:0-8668 GCA_035498295.1 Gallionella sp.
GGCGGGTGTTTTCCTGTGGAAAAGCTTGATACCCGAACACCACTTTTAATCGGGACTGGTTTCGCATCGTCTCGACCGTCCCGTTGCTGTCGCGACAACTACTGCTTATGCTTCCTTGGCAACCTTGGCTTCCTTAACGACCTGAGCCTTGGGTTCCTTGACTACTTTTGTATTCTTGGCGTCCTTGGTTTCTTTTTCTTTCTTCTTAGGTTTTGGCGACAGCACCATCACCATCTGGCGACCTTCCATCTTCGGGAACTGCTCGACCACGCCATATTCTTCCAGATCTCCCCTGACACGCTCGATCAACCGCATGCCGATTTCCTGGTGGGCCATCTCGCGTCCGCGAAAACGCAGCGTGACTTTGGTTTTGTCGCCCTCACTCAAAAACTTGATCAAGTTTCGCAGCTTGATGTTGTAATCACCTTCATCCGTGTTCGGACGAAACTTGATTTCCTTGATCTGGACCTGTTTCTGCTTAAGCTTGGCTTCGTGCAGCTTCTTGCTCTCGGCATATTTGAACTTGCCGATATCCATGATGCGGCAGACCGGCGGATCCGCCAACGGTGAAATCTCGACCAAATCCAAATCCGCTTCATTCGCCATGCGCAATGCTTCTGCGATGGTTACTATCCCGAGTGGTTCTTTTTCTACACCAATGAGTCGCACCTGCGGTGCGGTAATCATCTCATTCAGGCGCTGCGATTTATCTTGTGCTATTGCAATATCTCCGCTTGGACAATACTTAAGCCGCGCTACCCGCTGTTGATTTCGGTCTTCAAACGTTGCAGCAGAACTTCCAACGTCATCTGTCCTAGATCTTCGCCACTGCGGGTACGCACGGCCACCAATTTTCCTGCCACTTCCTTATCGCCGACAATCAGCTGATAAGGTAATTTTTGCAGGCTATGTTCGCGTATTTTATAGGTAATCTTCTCATTTCGCAAATCCATCTGTACACGCAGCCCGGCCGCCCTCAATTGTTGCCCAATCCGAGTCGTATATTCCTCCTGCGCCTGCGAGATATTCATCAGCACGACCTGCACCGGAGACAGCCACATAGGGAATGCGCCGGCATGGTGTTCAATCAATATTCCGATAAAGCGTTCCATCGAACCCAGAATGGCGCGATGCAGCATCACCGGGGGTTTGCGGCTGTTGTCCTCATCGACGAACTCCGCTCCCAAACGCACCGGCAGGTTGAAATCCAGTTGTATCGTGCCGCATTGCCACAACCGTCCAAGACTGTCCTTCAACGTGAATTCGACCTTGGGCCCGTAGAACGCACCCTCGCCCGGCAGGACATCATAGGCCAGGCCATTTTGCTTCATGGCAGAAGCCAACCCTTCTTCGGCCTTGTCCCAGGTCTCATCCGAGCCGACCCGTTTTTCCGGGCGAGTGGACAACTTGACCAGCACCTCGTTGAAACCGAAATCGCGATACACCTCGTTCAACATCACAATGAACTTCGACACCTCAGACTGCACCTGCTCTTCGGTACAGAAAATATGGGCATCGTCCTGGGTGAAGCCGCGCACCCGCATCAGGCCGTGTAGCGAGCCGGATGTCTCGTTGCGGTGGCAGGAACCGAATTCGGCTAGCCGCAACGGCAGGTCGCGGTAGCTGTGCAGGCCATGGTTGAAGATCTGTACATGTCCCGGACAGTTCATCGGTTTCACGGCATAGTCGCGATTTTCCGAAGCGGTAGTGAACATGTTGTCGTGATAGTTCTCCCAGTGGCCGGATTTTTCCCACAGCACGCGATCCATGATGGTCGGTGTGCGCACTTCCTGATAGCCGTGCTCGATGAATTTGCGGCGCATGTATTGCTCGACCTCCTGCCACAAAGTCCAACCCTTGGGATGCCAGAACACCATCCCCGGTGATGAGTCCTGCATATGGAACAATTCCAGTTGCTTGCCCAGTTTGCGGTGGTCGCGTTTCTCTGCCTCCTCGATCTGATGTAGGTAAACGTCCAACTCTTCCTTCTTCGCCCATGCGGTACCGTAGATCCGCTGCAACATCTCATTCTTCGAATCGCCACGCCAATACGCTCCGGCCAGCTTCATCAGCTTGAAGGCCTTCAGCTTGCCCGTCGACGGTACATGCGGCCCCCGGCACAGGTCGGTGAAGTCACCCTCGGTATACAGCGACACTTCTTCGCCTTCGGGTATCGAGGCAATGATCTCCGCTTTGTAGTGCTCTTTGATGCCCTTGAAATACTCCACCGCTTCGTCGCGCGGCAGCACCTTGCGCGTCACCGGGATGTCCCGCTTGGCCAGTTCCGTCATGCGCTTCTCGATTGCAGCCAGATCTTCCGGCGTGAAAGGACGATGATAAGAAAAATCGTAGTAGAAGCCGTTTTCGATCACCGGACCGATGGTCACCTGCGCTTCGGGAAACAGTTCCTTGACCGCATAGGCGAGCAAATGCGCGGTGGAGTGACGGATGATCTCCACGCCTTCCGCATCCTTGTCGGTGATGATGGCCAGCGCTGCATCCTGCTCGATCAAATACGAGGTATCCACCAATCGGCCGTCAACCTTGCCGGCAAGCGCGGCGCGCGCCAAACCCGCGCCGATGCTCTGCGCAACGTCGGCGACGGTCACCGGTTGAGGAAAGCTGCGCCGCGAACCGTCTGGCAAAGTAATATTTACTGGCATATCTTCTTTATCAAAAATGCAAAGTGCGGCAATGCCGCACTCTAAATTCTGCAAGGCCCTATCGCATTTCGTTCAACTTGCCGCCAAAGAAGGCTCTACAGTCTTGATTAGCGATACTGCTGAAGGCCCATCATTATAGTGTTACTTAAGGAATTTACAATTCATTACATGCGTTCGATCACCGTCGGCAATCCAGTTCCTCATTCAATCCGGCCAAATGACAATGATTATGAGTTCGGCTTTGGCCTTATAATTGCATTTTCTTCGTCACATATAAAACATATCCCTATGAATAATTCCTTAGACTCTACCGCCCGCCGGGGATTGTCTTGCAGAACTGCACGCGGCTTCACCCTGATTGAGATCATGGTGGTGGTGGTCATCATGGGCATCCTGGCCGCGTTGATCGTTCCCAAGTTGATGGGGCGTACCGATGACGCGCGCATCATCGCAGCCAAGCAGGATATCGCCACGGTGATGCAGGCGCTCAAATTGTACAAGCTCGACAATCAGCGTTATCCGACCACCGAGCAGGGTCTGCGGGCGCTGATTACCAAGCCGACTTCAGGGCCCGCGGCCGATGGCTGGAAGGCCGGTGGTTATCTCGACAAACTTCCGAAAGACCCGTGGGGCAATCCCTACCAGTATCTGTATCCCGGCATCAAGGGTGAAATCGATGTGTTCTCGTTGGGTGCAGACGGTCAGCCGGGAGGTGTCGGCAACGATGCCGATATCGGCTCGTGGGATCTGTAATCACGTTTGCTTCGCATCATCCTGTGCTCGCTCTACGGCAGGTAACTCGCCAATGTTTGCCCCGCGGCTTCACATTGCTTGAGTTGTTGGTTGTGTTAGTGATTGTCGGCATCACGCTCGGGGCAGTGTCATTCAATGCGCTGCCGAGCAAGCGCCAGGAATTGCAGAACGACGCGCAAAGGATCTCGCTGTTGCTGCAACTCGCACGCGACGAGGCGATCGTGCGCAACCGCCCTATTGCATTCGAAGCGGAAACCGATCGCTACCGCTTCCTGCTATTCGAAGACAACAAATGGCAAGCGCTACAGCAGGACGACATGTTTCGTGAACGCAAATTCAAACGGTCCCCGGTAATATTTTCAGTCAACCCCCCTACAGCGGAACAAACCACTCCCCTGCGTATCATCTTCGGCCGCGAACCGGTCGGCATCCCTTTTATCCTGACGCTCGCGGCCGGCGATGACAAAGTAGCGATCCACGCCGACGGTATCGGGCACTTCGCGGTGGAATAAAATGAGGTTCAAAGCCCTCCGATCCATGCCTCGCAGCGCCGGCTTCACTTTGCTCGAAGTGCTGGTGGCGCTGGTCATAGTCGGCACTGCTTTGGGTGCCAGCCTTCGCGCCGTTGGAAGCCTGACGCAAAACAGCAGTGACTTGCGTGCTTCGATGATGGCAACGTGGTCTGCCGAAAACCGGCTGTCACAGATACGTCTGGCACATGAATGGCCGGCACTGGGCCAGCGCAGATTCAATTGCCCGCAAGGCGAATTGAATCTGGTGTGCGAAGAAAACGTTTTCTCAACGCCAAACCCGTTTTTTCGCCGTGTCGAGGTCAGTGTCTTTGACGCTGAGAATGCCGATCGGCGCATCATCAAACTGGCCCAAGTCGTTTCCAATGGGTAACAGGCAAAAACCCGTTCCCGCGGCCAAGTCCCGTCAGCGGGGATTGACCCTGATTGAATTGCTGGTCGCCATCAGCGTACTGGGGTTTGTCGCGGTGCTTGGCTGGCGCGGACTGGACAGCATCGTGCGGGCACGTGTCGCGCTGACCAACGACCTTGAACAAACACGGGGAATGCAACTTGCGTTCGCCCAGTTACAGAGCGATTGCGAGCATCTGGCCAGCCTATCCGTCCTGCCTGGCAGGACTCCGCTGATGGTTGGCCAAGAAAGACTCACATTGGTGCGCGTTGTTTATGCGGAGAATCAGCCTTCCCGTCTGCAAGTCATCAGCTATCGGATCGATGACGGAGTACTGATACGCCGCGAATCAGCAGCAACACGCGACTTAATCGAGCTGGATAATCTGTGGAGGAATGCCGTTAACGATACTGATTCAAATCAGGGCGTGAGACTGAAATCGAATGTGACTGGCATGAAAATGCGGCTCTGGATAAATGGCGCCTGGCGCGCGGGGAGCGATGTATTTGCCTTTGCCGCCAACCCTGCCACCCTCCAGCTGACACCCACAGGGCTGGAAATCACGATGCAACTTCGCGGACATGACGCCGTCTTGTTGAAGATATTCCTGCTGGGTGCAGTGTGAAAGCGCTTCCGGCTTTGCGCAAAAAACAGCACGGTGTTGCCGTGATCATCGCGCTGTTGCTGACTACGCTGGCGATCACCATCGTTGCCAGCCTTTTCTGGCAACAGCAAGTACAGGTGCGCTCGATCGAAAATCAACGCCTGCAGTTGCAAAAGCAATGGATCTTGCGCGGCGCACTTGATTGGGCCCGCCTGATCCTGCGCGAAGATGCAAAGTATTCAAGTGTCGATACCCTGGATGAACCCTGGGCGGTGCCGCTCGCGGAAACACGGCTCGACCAATATGTAGATGATGGCCAGAATAATGCCGATGCCGCGGATGCAACCTTGTCTGGCAGCATCACCGATGCACAGGCACGCTACAACCTGACCAATCTGTGCCCCGACGGTACGATCAATCCCGACGAGGTGGCCGCTTTCGCGCAATTGCTGCAGAATGCTCATCTGGATCCGGCTTTGGCGCAGGCAACAGCCAACATGATGGCGGCCGCGCAAAAAAAACCCGCAAACGACAATGAAACCGGAGAAAATCGGTCCGGTTCCCTGCCGATGAATCTAACCCAAGTGGATGATTTGCTCGCTGTGCCGGGCTTTACTCCGGAGATGCTGGACAAGATTAAAGATTTCGTGATCTTCCTGCCGCGCGCCACCCCGATCAATGTGAATACCGCTCCGGCTGAGGTACTGGCGGCCAGAATCGACGGACTTACGCCCGCTGATGCGGTCGCGCTGGTGGCAAGCCGTAATACAGCCAGTTTTCGTCACATTGGCGACTTTGACGCGAGGCTGCCTGGCAGTTCCTTATCGGTATCGAACCTTGAAGCAGACGTCAAGACCAATTATTTTCTGGTAAATGGTAAAGTACGCATGAACCGGGCCGAACTGGATGAAGCGGCGTTGATTGAACGCAACGGTGCCAACACCAGGCTCATCTGGGTACGGGACTATTAAGAGCGAGAACACTTGAGCACACTCTATATCCGCTTACCGTCCAAGGCTGCTGCCGGCGGCGCGCCAAACTGGCGGGTGCTGGCTTGTCCATTCGCCCTGGTATCAAACGCCAACTTGCCGCAAGGAAACGCGATCGAGCATCAGGGCATGGCATCGTTGTCGGACCTGTCTGATACAATCGCAAAATCCCAGCGTGTAGTGCTACTGCTTGCCGCCAGCGATGTCACGATATTTCGTTTGCCGGTGCCGCCACTATCTGCGTCAAAATTAAAAGCCGCGTTGCCCAACCTCGTTGAAGAACGTCTGATCGCCGACCCGTCCGAATGCGTCGTGGTTGCCGGCGGATTATCGCGCATAGCGGGCGAATCCGGGGAATTGCGCACCATCGCGGTGGTGCAGCGCGCCTGGGTCGACCTGTTGGCCAGGACTCTGTTTGGTTTCGGCGCACGCCATATCGCGGCATTGCCGGCGCAATTATGCCTGCCCTATCAATCCGGCAAGCCCGGCAGCGTGACAGCCGCGATCGATCATCGGGATGCGGCCGGCCATAATTCCGAGATCGACTTGACATTGCGCCTCACGGAAAATGACGGCATCGGGTTGGCGCTCGCACATGAAATGGATGAACCTGCGGCGAAAGTTGCGATCCGGACATTATGCGATTTGGCGCCTGAAGCCCCGATCATGCTGTATGTCCCGCAAGCTTTGGTGCGCTGTTATCAGGAAGCGGTCAATGAAAGTGTTGCATTAAGCAAGCTCATCAATGTAACTGCAGATAATTGGTCGCGCTGGATAGCCGGCGCGCGCAGCACGACTCTTGATCTGATGGCAGGGTCAGGTATCGAAGCCGTTGCAAAATTCGACTGGCGCACCTGGCGCTGGCCGCTGGCTCTGGCCACGCTTGTTCTGTTCATCAATGCCGCCGGTTTGAATATCGATTGGTGGCGCTTGAGCAAAGAGGCCGACTCCCTGCGCGCGGCAATGACACAGATCTACAAATCGGCTTACCCAAAGGAGTCGGTTATCATCGACCCCCTCGCGCAGATGCGGCAGAAGATCGCAATTGCCAAGCACAATTCAGGCAAGGCGGCACCGGACGATTTTATCGCCCTGACAGAGGCCTTAGGCGAGGCGTGGTCCAACACGGTGACGGCATCGGGAAGAAATACCGCGATAGACTCGTTTGATTATCACGATCGCAGCTTGTACGTGCGCCTGAAAGCCGGCGGTGAAGCACCGACCGAGCAGTTGAGAAGTATGCTGTCAAAATACGAACTTGCCCTGGAACTCGCGCCCGGGCCATCTGGATCGGTCGTCTGGGTGATTAAGAGCGCGAAATGAACCTGAACAATCTGCTGCATCGATCCACGCGATCGTTCTCGGAATACTGGGCGCTGCGCAGTCCCCGCGAACGGACCATGCTTGCCACGGTCGCGCTGGTGGTTGCCACAGCCTTGGTCTATGCATTCCTGTTCGAGCCAGCCCTTGCCGGTCGAGAACGATTGAACCGCAATCTGCCCGCACTGCGCCAGCAAGTCGCGCAAATGCGGGCGTTGGCCAAGGAAGCTGCCGCACTGCCGGCAAAGCCCGCGTCAGGAGTGATGATGGGGTCTTCTCCTTCACCATTCATGGCGATGTCCAAACAAAATATCGAGGCTGCACTGGCCCGCAACGGTCTGAAGGTGCAAAGCGTTACGCAGAATGGAGACTCGACAAACGTTCAACTTGCAGCAGTTTCCTTTACCGGCACTTTGAATTGGCTGGACGAAATGCAAAAGACCTCGATGATTTCCGTGGCGGATGCCAAAATCGTCTCGCTGGGTCAACCCGATGTGATTGATGCGACCATATCATTGCGCCTGCAGAGGAATGAATGATGTTGCGTTTTGCGGCATGGATGCTGGCAGGAATCGCCAGTATCGCGCTCACCCTGCTGATTTTTTTTCCGGCCAGCTGGGTTGCGTCCATGCTGGAAAAGCAGACTGCAGGCCGCTTGACGCTCGGGGATGCGCGTGGCACATTGTGGCGCGGCTCGGCCTTTATGGGCGGCGCAGCAAGCAGCAGCGATGCGCTGACGCCGCTGTTGCCTGGACGCTTCACATGGCATCTGTCACCGATGGTAATTCTGGGCAGTGTGCATGCAGAACTGGAAAATGCAGAGTCACTGGCACAACCGATAGTCGTGAACGGCACTTGGCGCCAATGGCAGGTAAGCCCGAGTGTGGTGGTGGTGCCGGCGGAACGTCTGGCCGCGCTGGGCGCGCCGCTGAATACAATACAGCCTTCAGGCCAGATGCGCCTGTCATGGAATCTGCTGCAATTGTCACAAATGAATGAAACAATCGGGATGGTCGGAACGATGAACCTGGAAATAGATGATCTCGGCGCGCGGCTTTCACCGGTAAAACCGCTGGGAAGCTACGATCTGGCGCTAACCTGGAACGGGACCCAGGCAGAGGTCAAGCTCAAGACGCTCAAGGGGCCGATGCTGCTAAACGGATCGGGAATGATAAGCAATGGACACCTGCAATTTTCCGGTACAGCGCAAGCCGAACCCGGACAAGAAGAAAGGCTGTTGAATTTTCTGAATCTGCTGGGACAGCGCCGCAGAGTGGACGGCAAGGATGTCATCGGGCTGGAGTTCAAATGAACCTATTCAAATATCACCTGTATGGAACGCCGGCCAAGAAACCAAGTCGCGCAATCCTGCGCATTTGGAGTGTGACGTTCCTGGTGCTGTTGACCGCTACCGTCAC
>DATKAK010000093.1:0-19468 GCA_035498295.1 Gallionella sp.
CGAGATGGTGATGCCGGGGGACAACGTGAGCATCACGGTGAACCTGATCGCGCCGATCGCGATGGAAGAGGGCCTGCGTTTCGCGATCCGCGAAGGCGGCCGCACCGTCGGCGCCGGGGTGGTTGCAAAGATTATCGAGTAGGAATACAATGCGCGCCCTCGCGTGGTCCGGGTCTCTGGCCTGAACCACGCGATTTCGTTCTTTAATTAGCGGCCTTGCCGCGTAAATGCAAGAGAAGATTATGCAAAGCCAGAAAATCCGCATCCGCCTCAAGGCGTTTGACTATCGCTTGATCGACCAGTCGGCCGCGCGTATCGTTGATACGGCAAAACGCACCGGCGCAGTGGTGAACGGCCCGGTTCCGTTGCCCACCAAGATCGAGCGTTTTGATGTGTTGCGTTCCCCGCATGTCAACAAGACTTCGCGTGATCAATTCGAGATTCGCACCCATCTGCGTCTGATGGATATCGTCGACCCCACGGATAAGACCGTCGACGCGCTGATGAAGCTGGATCTGCCCGCCGGTGTGGACGTGGAGATCAAGTTGCAGTAATTGTTGTGCCCGTATTTGCTATACCAGAATTGAAAAATCGGTTGACCAATTGTAGTCAACCCCTTAAATAAAAGGAAAATATAATGAGTTTAGGACTTGTCGGTCGCAAGATTGGCATGACCCGCGTATTTGCCGATGACGGTTCTTCGTTGCCGGTGACCGTGCTGGAAGTGTCCAACAATCGAGTTACTCAGGTTAAATCCGCAGGTACCGATGGCTATACCGCTGTGCAATTGACGCACGGGGTGCGCCGTCCGGGCCGCGTGGGCAAGGCCGCCGCCGGACATTACGCCAAGGCGGGGGTGGAAGCCGGCAATGCGCAAAGGGAATTCACCGTCTCTCCTGAACAGCTGACCGGCCTACAAGCAGGCTCCACGGTCAGTGTCGAGATTTTCCAGGTGGGCCAGTTCGTGGATGTGACGGGGGTGACCAAGGGTAAGGGTTACGCCGGTACTATCAAACGCTACCATTTCAAATCAGGCCGCGCATCGCACGGCAACTCCAAGTCGCATAACGTCCCGGGTTCCATCGGCATGGCGCAGGATCCGGGCCGCGTGTTCCCGGGCAAACGAATGACCGGCCATCTGGGCGATGTGCAAAGGACAGTGCAGAATCTGCAGGTCGTGCGCGTGGACGCGGCTCGCCAGTTGCTGCTGGTCAAGGGCGCCGTTCCCGGCGCGATCAACGGCGAGATCATCGTTCGTCCGGCAGTGAAGGCGGGTGCGTAATGGAACTCAAAGTCATCAACGACAAGGGTCAGCCGACCAAGAATCTGAAAGCTTCCGACGAGTTGTTCGGCCGCGAATATAACGAGGATCTGGTCCATCAAGTGGTCACTGCTTACATGGCGAATGCCCGCGCGGGCAGCAGCAAGCAGAAGGGCCGCAGCGAGATCGCCAAGAGCACCCGCAAGCCGTATGCGCAAAAGGGCACCGGCCGCGCGCGCGCCGGTATGGCTTCCAGCCCGTTGTGGCGCGGTGGCGGCAAGATCTTCCCCAATACCGGGATAGAAAACTACACGCAGAAAGTGAATCGCAAGATGTACCGTGCGGGTTTCGCTTCCATATTGTCGAGGCTGGTCAGCGAGAACCGCCTGATGGTGATCGACAGCCTGACCGTGGATACGCCCAAGACCAAGCAGCTCGCGGAAAAGATCAAGGGGCTGGGTGTCGATACCAATAAATATCGTCTGCTGATCATCACCGACGCCATCGATGAAAACCTGTACCTGTCTTCCCGCAATCTGGCCAATGTGCTGGTGCTGGAAGCCAATCAGGCCGACCCGATCAGCCTGGTGCGCTTTCCAAATGTGCTGGTGACGCGCAATGCGGTGGCCAAAATCGAGGAGATGTACGCATGAGTACCTCAAAAACCAATTCCGGGAAATTCAGCCAGGAACGTTTGATGAACGTTTTGCTTGCGCCGCAAATTTCCGAAAAGGCGACCCATGTTGCCGAGAAACACGAACAAGTCATTTTCCAAGTCGCAACGGACGCGACCAAGCCGGAAATCAAGGCGGCCGTGGAAATGTTGTTCAAGGTGAATGTGAACAGCGTTCAGGTGGCGTGCGTCAAGGGAAAGATCAAGCGCATGGGTCGTCTCGTGGGCCGGCGCAATGACTGGAAAAAGGCATATGTGTGCCTGGCCCCTGGCCAGGAAATCAATTTTGCCGCAAGTGAGCAAGGATAATCATCATGGCATTGCGTAAACTGAAACCAACCACACCCGGGCAGCGCGCCGTCGTGCGCCTGGTCAATCCTGATCTGCACAAGGGCAAGCCTGTCGCAGCATTGCTGGAAAAGCAAAACAGGACCGCGGGCCGAAACCATAACGGGCACATCACCACGCGTCATATGGGCGGCGGACACAAGCAGCATTATCGCCTGGTCGACTTCAAGCGCGACAAGGACGGTATCCCGGCTACCGTGGAACGCCTGGAATACGATCCCAACCGCAGCGCCAACCTGGCATTGTTGTGCTATGCGGATGGCGAGCGACGCTACATCATCGCGCCCAAGGGGGTTGCGGCCGGCGCCACACTGGTGAGCGGCTCGGAAGCGCCGATCAAGCCGGGTAATGCATTGCCGCTGCGCAACGTGCCGGTCGGCTCGACGATACATTGCATCGAAATGTTGCCGGGAAAAGGCGCGCAATTGGCGCGTTCCGCCGGCACTTCCGTGCAACTGCTGGCGCGCGAAGGCAGTTATGCGCAATTGCGGCTGCGCTCCGGCGAGATCCGCAAAGTGCATATCGATTGCAAGGCGACCTTGGGCGAAGTGGGTAATTCCGAGCATAGCCTGCGTTCCATTGGAAAAGCGGGCGCGATGCGCTGGCGCGGCGTGAGGCCAACCGTGCGCGGCGTCGTGATGAATCCGATCGACCATCCGCACGGCGGCGGCGAGGGCAAGACGGCCGCGGGGCGCCATCCGGTCAGCCCATGGGGCGTGCCGGCCAAGGGATTCCGCACGCGCCGCAACAAACGCACCAGCGGCATGATCGTGCGCCGGCGCTTTCAGGTTTAAGGGGTAGATAGATATGGCACGTTCAATTAAAAAAGGCCCGTTTGTTGACGCACACCTGATGAAGAAGATCGAGGCGGTGCGCGCGACCAATGACAAGCGTCCGGTGAAAACCTGGTCGCGCCGTTCCACGGTGCTTCCCGAATTCGTCGGTCTGACCATTGCTGTGCACAACGGCAAGCAGCATATCCCGGTATACATATCCGAAAACATGGTGGGCCACAAATTGGGCGAGTTTTCGCTGACGCGCACCTTCAAGGGTCATTCTGCGGATAAAAAAGCCGTGGTGGCCAAGAAACCGGGGGCATGATGAAAATGACGACTGCAGTTGCAAAAAGGATCCATCTATCGGCCCAGAAAGGCCGTTTGGTGGCGGACCAAATCCGCGGCTTGCCGGTTGCGCAAGCGCTCAACATTTTGACTTTCAGCCCGAAGAAGGCCGCCACCATCATCAAGAAGGCGCTCGAGTCCGCGATTGCAAACGCAGAGCATAACGATGGCGCCGATATCGACGAATTGAAAGTCAAGGTCATCTACGTGGACAAGGCGGCGTCGGGCAGAGGCTTTATCGCCAAAGCCAAGGGGCAGGGCAACCGTCTTGAGAAACAGACTTGCCACATTACGATCAGCGTCGGGAGCTAAAGGCAGATTATGGGACAAAAAATTCATCCAACGGGGTTCCGGTTGTGTGTCCGCAAAAACTGGGATTCCAAGTGGTACGCCAACAGCAAGAATTTCGCTGACCTGTTGCTCAAGGACATCGATGTGCGCGCCTACCTGAAAAAGAAGCTGGTGACAGCAGGTGTATCCAAGGTGGTCATCGAGCGTCCGGCCAAGAACGCCAAGGTGACGATATACACCGCACGACCCGGCATGGTGATCGGCAAGAAAGGCGAGGATATCGAATCTTTGCGTGCCGAACTGCGCAAGCGCATGGGCCTGCAATCCGTCGATGTGGCCATCGAAGAGGTCCGCAAGCCGGAAATCGACGCCCAGTTGATCGCCGAGAGCATCACTGCGCAGCTGGAAAAGCGCATCATGTTCCGTCGCGCGATGAAGCGCGCGATGCAAAACGCGATGCGTCTGGGCGCGCAAGGCATCAAGATCATGAGTGCCGGCCGTTTGAACGGCATCGAGATCGCCCGCACCGAGTGGTATCGTGAAGGTCGCGTGCCGCTGCACACACTGCGTGCCGAAATCGACTATGGCACCTCCGAAGCGAAGACCACTTATGGCGTCATCGGAGTGAAGGTCTGGGTGTTCAAGGGTGAAACTTCGGAGCAGGAGGCCGTTGCGCCTGCCGCCGCCGAACCGGAAAAAAAAGCTAGAAAGTCGGGAGTCAAGCATGCTGCAGCCAGCTAGAAGGAAGTTTCGCAAAGAGCAAAAGGGCCGGAACACCGGTATTGCCACCCGTGGCAACAAGGTGAGTTTTGGCGAATTTGGTTTGAAGGCGGTTGTGCGCGGCCGTTTGACGGCACGCCAGATCGAGGCGGCACGCCGTGCCATGACCCGCCACATCAAGCGAGGCGGCCGTATCTGGATACGCATCTTCCCGGACAAGCCGATCTCCAAAAAGCCCGCCGAAGTCCGCATGGGTAACGGCAAGGGCAACCCCGAGTACTATGTCGCCGAGATCCAGCCCGGAAAGATGCTGTACGAGATGGACGGCGTGAGTGAAGCGCTGGCACGGGAAGCTTTTCTTCTGGCCTCGGCGAAGCTGCCCCTGGCCACCACATTTGTAGTTAGACAAGTAGGGACATGACCATGAAGGCCAGTGAACTCAAAGCCAAGTCTGCAGCAGATTTGCAATCCGAATTGCTTTCCTTGACCAAGGCCCGTTTCGGGCTGCGTATGCAGGCTGCTACACAACAGATGACCAATACCAGTGAAATGCGCAAAGTACGCCGTGATATTGCCCGCATAAAGACTGTGCTGACACAGAAGGATGCTAAAAAATGAGCGATTCAAATGTGGCCGTCGGGACTGACTCAACAAATGGTTCCGGGTTGAAACGAACCCTGACGGGGGTTGTTACCAGCGACAAGATGGACAAGACGGTAACGGTGCTGGTCGAGCGCAAGGTCAAGCATCCGCTGCTGGGCAAGATCATTCGAGTTTCGAAAAAATACCATGCGCATGACGAAGCCAACGAGTTTCATGCCGGAGACGTGGTAATGATTGAAGAGTGCCGCCCGCTTGCCAAGACCAAGAGCTGGAGGGTTGCAAAGCTGGTGGAGAAGGCGGCGTCTGAATAATTGCACGTTTGTGCTTGCGAAATCGGCGAATTTGCATATAATGCGCAGTTTCGTTTCCAAACCCTCTCCTCAGTCCTCTCCCAAAGGGGGAGGAGGCGAACGATAGGAAGAAAGCGTTTTTACCCGCCGCTTGCGGCGACCTAACCCGAACGGGTTCCAAAACTGGCCGCTGTGAGCGGAACAAGTTGGAGAGCGAATAATGATACAAATGCAGTCTGTTTTAGAAGTGGCTGACAATACCGGCGCGCGCGCAGTGATGTGCATCAAGGTGCTGGGCGGTTCCAAGCGCCGCTATGCTTCCGTTGGCGATGTCATCAAGGTCAGCATCCGCGACGCGGCTCCGCGCGGTCGCGTAAAGAAGGGCGAGGTATACAACGCCGTGGTGGTTCGCACTGCCAAAGGCGTGCGCCGCTCCGACGGGTCGCTGGTCAAGTTCGATGGCAACGCCGCTGTGTTGCTTAACGCCAAGCTGGAACCGATCGGTACGCGTATCTTCGGACCGGTGACACGCGAGTTGCGCACCGAGAAGTTCATGAAGATCGTTTCGCTGGCACCGGAAGTGCTGTGAGTGTCAACGGGTCGAGACTAAGGAAAATCATGCGCAAGATCAGGAAAGACGACGATGTAATCGTAATCGCAGGCAAGGACAAGGGCAGCCGCGGCAGTGTGTTGCGCGTACTTGGCGAATACGTGCTGGTAGGCGGAATCAACAAGGTCAAGAAGCACCAGAAACCCAATCCGGTAAAAGGGATGACCGGCGGAATCGTGGAGAAGGAATTGCCCATTCACATTTCGAATGTCGCGATCTACAACACGGCTGGCAAGAAGGGCGATCGGGTCGGTATCAAGACGCTGGAAGACAAGCGCAAGGTTCGCGTTTTCAGGTCCAGCGGCGAAGTGATAGACGTTTGAGGGGTATAGAGCATGGCTCGTTTGTATAGTTACTACAAAGACAAGGTCGCAAAGGACCTGATGAAGCAGTTCGGATACAAGTCCGTCATGGAAGTGCCGCGCATTGAAAAGATCACCCTGAACATGGGTGTAGGCGAGGCGGTGGCTGACAAGAAGGTGATGGAGTTCGCGGTAGGCGATATGCAGAAGATCGCCGGGCAGAAGCCGGTCGTCACGATGTCCAAGAAGTCCATCGCGGGGTTCAAGATCCGCGAGGGATATCCGGTCGGCTGCAAAGTGACATTGCGCAAGGCGCGCATGTATGAATTCCTGGATCGGCTGATCACAGTGGCGATTCCGCGCATCCGCGATTTCCGCGGCATCTCCGGCAAGTCCTTTGACGGCCGCGGCAATTACAACATGGGCGTGAAAGAACAGATCATCTTCCCGGAAATCGAGTACGAAAAGATCGATGCGTTGCGTGGGATGAATATCACCATCACCACCTCCGCGAAGACCGATGAAGAAGCCAAGGCTCTTTTATTGGCATTCAAACTCCCATTAAAGAAATAACGAAGGAAAATTAATGGCTAAGATGGCAGTTATTAACCGCGAACAAAAACGCCGTGCAATGGTGGCGAAGTTTGCTGAAAAGCGCGCGGTATTGATCGCAACAATACAAAATGCCAAATTGGGCGAGGAAGAACGCGCAGCCGCACGGCTGAAGTTGCAAGGCTTGCCGCGCGACTCGAGTCCGGTGCGCTTGCGCAATCGCTGTGCGCTGACCGGACGCCCGCGCGGAACTTTCAAGAAGTTCGGTTTGGGTCGTATCAAGCTGCGTGAATTCGCGATGCGCGGTGAGATTCCCGGTGTAGTCAAGGCCAGCTGGTAGGAGAAATGATATGAGTATGAGTGATCCGGTCTCCGACATGTTGACGCGCATTCGCAATGCACAACTGGCGGAAAAGACGTTGGTTTCAATGCCTGCTTCCAAGTTGAAGGTTGCAATCGCCGAAGTATTGAAAGATGAAGGTTATGTGGAAGGTTTTAGCGTCATATCCGGTGACGGTGGAAAAGCCACGCTGGAGATCGGGCTGAAGTATTACAGCGGCCGACCGGTGATCGAGAAGATACAGCGTATCAGCCGTCCCGGATTGAGAATTTACAAGGGTTCCGATGATATTCCCAAGGTGATGAATGGTCTTGGCATTGCCATCGTGTCGACTTCCAAGGGTCTGATGACCGACCGCAAAGCACGCGCCAACGGCATTGGCGGTGAAGTGCTGTGCGTGGTCGCGTAGCGAGGTAAGCATGTCTAGAGTTGCCAAGAATCCTGTCGTAGTACCGAGCGGTGTGGAAATAGCGCTGGCTGCAGGTGAAATTTCGGTAAAGGGCAAGTTGGGTACCCTGAAACAAGTCTTGTCGGATGATGTGAGTGTGGTGCGCGAGGGTGACGTCCTGTTGTGCAAGGCGCAAAACGATTCCGTGCAGGCCAACGTGATGTCCGGCACGATACGCTCGCTGCTGGCGAACATGGTGCAGGGCGTCAGCCAGGGATTCGAGCGCAAGTTGACCCTGGTCGGCGTGGGCTACCGCGCGCAGGCCTCCGGGGATACGCTTAGCCTGACATTGGGTTATTCCCATCCGGTCAATTACAAGATGCCGGCCGGAGTGAAAGTCGAAACGCCGACCCAGACGGACATTGTATTGAAAGGTGCGAACCGGCAACAGGTCGGGCAAGTTGCCGCTGAAATCCGCGCCTTCCGCGAACCCGAGCCATACAAGGGCAAGGGTGTGCGCTACAGCGACGAAGTGGTGGTTTTGAAAGAAACCAAAAAGAAATAACACAGGCAGAAATAGTCGAGGCTGATATGTTGATCAAAAAGGAAGCGCGGCAGCGCAGGGCACGCAAAACCCGTGCACGCATTGCTGAAAAGAAGTCGATTCGCCTTGCAGTGAATCGGACCAATTTTCACATCTATGCCCAGGTAATTTCCGCCAGCGGCGACAAAGTCCTGGCGAGCGCATCCAGTGTCGAAGCGGATGTGCGCAAGGCGGTCGCCAACGGGGGCAACAAGGCCGCTGCCGCCGTGGTGGGCAAGCGGATCGCCGAAAAGGCGAAGAGCGCCGGTATCACCCGGGTCGCATTCGACCGTTCCGGCAATCGATATCACGGCCGTGTCAAAGCGCTGGCGGAAGCTGCGCGCGAACACGGTCTGCAGTTCTAATCTGGAGTTGAGCGATGGCTAAGCCGCAAGGAAAGTTGCAGCAACAGGAAAAGCGTGATGACGGTCTGATCGAAAAAATGATCTCCGTGAACCGCGTCACCAAGGTGGTCAAGGGTGGCCGCATCATGGGTTTTGCCGCGTTGACCGTGGTCGGTGATGGCGATGGCCGCGTCGCGATGGGCAAGGGTAAATCGAAGGAAGTTCCGGTTGCCGTGCAAAAGGCCATGGATGAAGCGCGCCGCAATCTGGCGAAGGTCAGTCTGAAGAACGGCACCTTGCACCATACCGTGATCGGCAGGCACGGCGCGGCCAAAGTGCTGATGCAGCCGGCGATCGAAGGCACTGGCATCATCGCCGGCGGCGCGATGCGCGCAGTGTTCGAAGCAGTGGGTGTGCGCGATGTGCTGGCGAAGTGTATCGGTTCGAGCAACCCCTACAACGTGGTGCGGGCGACTTTGAACGGCCTGAAAGAAATGAATTCTCCCGCGGAAATTGCGGCCAAGCGGGGCAAGAACGTTGAAGAAATTCTGGGGTAAGAAATGACGAAAGCCAAAACGAATACCAAGACTTTGAAAGTGACGCAGACCAAGAGTCTGATCGGCACCAAGCAGTCGCATCGCGACACCGTTCGCGGCTTGGGGCTGCGGCATATCAACCACACTGTGCAGCTGGAAGATACCCCCTGCGTGCGCGGAATGATCAACAAGGTGTATTACATGGTTAAGTGCGAGGCATAACGAATGCAACTCAATAAGATTCAGCCTGCACAAGGCGCCAAACATGCCAAACGCCGCGTCGGGCGCGGCATCGGCTCCGGTTTGGGCAAGACTGCAGGCCGCGGCCACAAGGGGCAAAAATCCCGTGCCGGCGGATTCCACAAGGTCGGTTTTGAAGGCGGCCAGATGCCGCTGCAGCGCCGATTGCCCAAGCGAGGGTTTGTTTCGCTGACACGCAACGACACAGCCCAGGTACGCTTGTCGGATTTGCAGAAGATGCCGGTCGACGACATTGATATATTGGCGCTCAAGCAGGCGGGGGTCGTTCATCCCGGCGCGATGACCGCAAAGGTTATTCTGCGCGGTGAGCTTACCCGCGCAGTGAAGCTGCAAGGTTTGCTGGCAACCAAAGGTGCACGCACAGCGATTGAAGCTGCTGGCGGAAGCGTCGCCGAGTAAGGCCGGTACGTGACTACAGCAGCCAAGGGTGCGAGCAAAGGAAAATACGGCGATCTGAGCAGTCGCCTCTGGTTTTTGCTGGGCGCGCTGGTCGTGTTCCGCATCGGTGCGCATATCCCGGTGCCGGGGATCGACCCGAAGGTATTGGCGGACTTGTTCAAGTCGCAAACGAACGGCATTCTGGGCATGTTCAATATGTTTTCGGGGGGCGCGTTGTCGCGCTTTACGATATTTGCCCTCGGAATCATGCCGTACATTTCTGCATCGATCATCATGCAGTTGGCTTCGATCGCCGTTCCGCACCTCGAGCAATTGAAGAAAGAAGGCGAAGCCGGGCGCCGCAAGATCACCCAGTACACCCGCTATGGCACTTTGGGTCTGGCGATGTTTCAGGCGTTCGGCATCTCGGTGGCGTTGCAAACGCAGCACGGGCTTGTATTAAATCCGGGTCCGATGTTTCAGTTGACTACAGTCGTGACTCTCGTCACCGGAACGATGTTCCTGATGTGGCTGGGAGAACAGATCACCGAGCGCGGATTGGGCAATGGCATTTCGCTGATCATTTTTGCGGGTATCGCGGCGGGATTGCCGCGCGCGATCGGCAGCACCCTGGAGTTGGCGCGTACCGGCGCATTTTCGATCCCGCTGGTGCTGGCGTTGTTTTTCGGCGCGATCGCCGTGACTGCACTGGTGGTGTTTGTTGAGCGCGGCCAGCGCAAGATTTTGGTGAATTACGCCAAGCGCCAGGTGGGCAACAAGGTTTATGGCGGGCAAAGTTCGCATTTGCCGCTGAAGTTGAATATGTCCGGCGTGATTCCGCCGATATTTGCCTCCAGCATCATCTTGTTCCCTGCGACCATCGCCGGGTGGTTCGGCAGCGGTCCGGGAATGAGCTGGCTGAAGGACATCAGCGACAAGCTTTCGCCTGGCCAGCCGATTTATGTGCTGGTATATGCGGGCGCGATCGTGTTTTTCTGCTTTTTCTATACGGCGCTGGTGTTCAGCCCGAAGGATACCGCGGACAACCTGAAGAAGAGCGGGGCATTTTTGCCCGGTATCCGCCCCGGCGAACAAACGGCGAATTACGTGGAAAAGATCATGATGCGCCTTACGATGGTTGGCGCGGTGTATGTTTCGCTGGTTTGCCTGCTTCCGGAATTTTTGGTGGTCAAGTGGAATGTGCCGTTTTATTTTGGCGGCACGTCGCTGCTGATCATGGTGGTGGTAACGATGGACTTCATGACGCAAGTGCAGTCCTATCTGATGTCGCACCAGTATGAAAGTTTGCTCAAGAAAGCAAACTTCAAAGGCGGATTGACTCGCTGATGTCCAAGGAAGATGTGATCCAGATGGCGGGCGAGGTGGAAGAATCGCTCCCCAACGCGACATTCAGGATCAAGCTGGAGAATGGCCATGTGGTGCTGGGCCATATTTCGGGAAAGATGCGCATGCACTACATTCGCATACTGCCCGGCGACAAGGTGACGGTGGAACTGACACCCTACGATTTGAGCAAGGCGCGCATCGTGTTCCGCGCAAAATAGCAAAGCAGGCAAGGAGAAGAAAATGAGAGTTCAGGCATCGGTAAAGAAGATTTGTCGCAATTGCAAGATCGTGATCCGCAAACGCGTGGTGCGTGTGATCTGCACCGAACCGCGCCACAAGCAGCGCCAGGGTTGATCCCGTGCCGGGCATTTGAGCTTGGTGGGCTTTAGGTGTTATAATTTTTGACTTTTCAAAGGTAGGGTAGCGGCATGGCACGTATAGCAGGGGTCAATATCCCCAACCATCAACACGCCGTGATTGCCTTGACGGCGATCTACGGTATCGGGCGCACGCGCTCGCAATTCATTTGCGCGGCGGCGGGAGTGAACGGCGCCACCAAGATGAAGGATTTGACCGACGCGGAAGTGGAAAAATTGCGCGAACAGGTCGCCAAGATCACTGTCGAGGGTGATCTGCGCCGTGAAGTCACCATGAGCATCAAGCGCCTGATGGATCTGGGTTGCTATCGGGGCGTGCGTCACCGTCGCGGCCTGCCGGTACGCGGCCAGCGTACCCGCACCAATGCGCGCACGCGCAAGGGCCCGCGCAAGGCGATTGCCGGCGCGAAGAAGTAAGTTGCTATAACGCCAGAGCATTTTAGAGGAACAAAGTATGGTCAAGCCAAGCACGAAAGTGCGCAAGAAAGTCAAAAAGAACGTAGCCGAGGGGATCGCGCACGTTCATGCTTCCTTCAACAATACCATCGTCACCATCACCGACCGCCAGGGCAATACCCTGGCATGGTCGACCAGTGGCGCCAACGGCTTCAAGGGTTCGCGCAAGAGCACACCATTCGCTGCCCAGGTGGCGGCAGAGACGGTGGGCAAGTCGGCGGCTGAATGCGGCGTAAAGAATATTGAAGTGCGCATCAAGGGACCCGGCCCGGGCCGTGAATCCGCGGTGCGCGCCTTGAATGCGGCTGGTTTTAAGATCACCAGCATTTCCGATATCACACCGGTACCGCACAACGGGTGCCGTCCGCCTAAAAAGCGCCGTATCTAACAATTGGGAGTCGATCTTGGCTAGAAATCTTGATGCAAAATGCCGTCAGTGCCGCCGCGAAGGCGAGAAGCTGTTCCTGAAGGGCGAAAAATGTTTCACCGACAAATGCGGTGTCGAGCGCAGGGCCTATCCGCCCGGCCAGCACGGCCAAAAGAAAAACACCCGCCTGTCCGAATACGGCGGCCAGTTGCGCGAAAAGCAGAAGGTACGCCGTATCTATGGCGTGCTGGAGCGGCAGTTCCGCCTGACCTACAAACAGGCCGCGGTTCAGCGCGGGATCACCGGCGAGGCTTTGCTGCAGATTCTGGAGTCGCGCCTGGACAATGTGTCCTACCGTATGGGATTCGGCGCGTCGCGTGCCGAAGCGCGCCAGGTCGTGCGCCACAACGGCCTGATGGTGAATGGCAAGCGCGTGAACATTCCCTCCTACCAGGTTCGTCCCGGCGATGTGGTTGAAGTGGCCGACAAATCGAGGGCGCAACTGCGCATCAAGGCTGCGCTCGCCGCAGCCGAGCAGCGCGGTTTCCCGGAATGGATCGAAATGGACACCAAGGCGTTCAAGGGAATATATAAGGCCAAGCCGCAACGTGCCGAACTGCCTGCAACCATCAACGAGCATCTTGTGGTTGAGTTGTATTCCAAGTAATCCACGCGGAGTCGCATAAACATGTCTAAGAATGAATTTTTGAAGCCCCGCATCATCGATGTGCAAAAGCTTTCCGATACCCAGGCCAAAGTGGTGATGGAGCCGTTTGAGCGCGGCTATGGCCATACCTTGGGCAACGCGTTGCGCCGTATTCTGCTGTCCTCCATGCAGGGTGCCGCCCCTACCGAAGTCAAGATGGCGGGTGTGCTGCATGAATACGCAACCATAGATGGCGTGCAGGAAGATGTCGTCGATATCCTGCTGAACCTCAAGGGTGTGGTGATGCGCCTGCACAATGCGCCGGAAGTCGTGCTGAACCTGAAAAAGGACGGCCCGGGCGTGGTGACCGCGGCCGACATCAGCGGCAACGCGGATGTCGAAGTGATCAACCCCGATCATGTGATCGCACACCTGACGGCCGGCGGTAAGCTGGACATGCAGATCAAGGTCGAGCAGGGCCGCGGTTATGTATCTGCGATCTCCAGACTTGCGCCGAATGAAACCCGCGCGGTCGGCCATATCGCACTGGATGCCTCTTTCAGTCCCGTCAGCCGCGTCAGCTATGCCGTGGAAAGCGCGCGCGTCGAACAGCGTACCGACCTGGACAAGCTGGTGTTGCATATTGAAACCAACGGCGCGATCGATCCCGAGGAGGCGATCCGCAATGCGGCGCGCATCCTGGTGGATCAGTTCTCGGTATTTGCCGCACTGGAAGGCACCGAGCCGGTCGTTGAGAAGGTGCAGGCACCCAAGGTCGATCCTATCCTGCTGCGTCCCGTGGACGATCTGGAACTGACGCCGCGTTCTTCCAACTGCCTCAAGGCACAGAGCATCCACTACATCGGCGATCTGATCCAGTACACCGAAAACGATCTGTTGCGCACCCCGAATCTGGGGCGCAAGTCGCTGAACGAAATCAAGCAGGTTCTCGCCGAGCACAATTTGTCGCTGGGCATGAAACTGGAAAACTGGCCAGCCGCTACCGTTTAGAGCCGCACGCCAATACAGAAACAGGAAAGGCAAATCATGCGTCACCGCTTAGGTTTAAGAAAGCTCAATCGTACCGGCAGCCACCGTCTGGCGATGTTTCGCAACATGACGGTGTCGCTGTTGCGTCATGAACTGATCAAGACCACCTTGCCCAAGGCGAAAGAGTTGCGCCGCGTTGCAGAGCCCATCCTGACACTGGGCAAGAATCCGAGTCTGGCCAATCGCCGTCTTGCATTTGCCCGTTTGCGCGACCGCGAGATGGTCACCAAGCTGTTCGACGAACTCGGCCCGCGCTACGCTGCACGCAACGGCGGCTACCTGCGCATCCTCAAGTACGGTTTCCGCCAAGGCGACAACGCACCGATGGCGCTGATTGAGCTGATGGACCGCCCGGCAGATGCAACAGCGGTTGATGCCGAATAAACAAGCCCTTTATCACTGAACAATAAGCCGGACTCGTCCGGCTTATTGCATTTTTCCGTTCGTGAATTCCAGCTCGGCTAGCCGTCGATCGGGCCGCGCAGTGTTTTAAGTTGTCCGTGTTTCTTCTTGCTTTCCAGGCGTTTCTTGATTGAAGACCTGGTTGGCTTGGTCGCAGTGCGTTTTCTGGGCGTGGCAGCTGCGCTTTTGATCAAGGCCTGCAGCCGTGCCAGGGCGTCCGCGCGGTTCTTGTCCTGGCTGCGAAAGCGCTGTGCCTTGATGATGATCACTCCACCGCCGGAAATTCGCCGGTCTATCGAGTTCAAGAGACGCTGTTTGTGAAAATCCGGCAACGAAGACGCACGGATATCGAAGCGCAGATGGATCGCGGTGGAGACTTTGTTGACATTCTGGCCGCCCGCGCCCTGGGAACGAACGGCATGCAATTCGATCTCGGTATCCGGCAGGGCGATGCTTCTTGATATTTTCAGCATAGCCGAGTTAGGAATGTTTTACCTGTCGAGCGCATGCTTCAAATATTGACCCGTCACACTGCGCCTGTTCTTGGCAAGGTCTGCAGGCGAGCCTTCGGCGATGATGCGGCCGCCGCCGTCACCCCCTTCGGGCCCGAGATCGATCACCCAGTCCGCAGTCTTGATCACATCGAGGTTGTGCTCGATCACCACCACGGTGTTGCCCTGGTCGCGCAGTTTGTGGATCACTTTGAGCAACATCGCGATGTCGTGGAAATGCAGGCCGGTGGTGGGTTCATCGAGGATGTACAGCGTGCGCCCGGTATCGCGCTTGGACAGTTCCAGCGACAGCTTCACGCGCTGCGCTTCCCCGCCGGACAGCGTGGTGGCGGACTGCCCCAGTGTGATATAGCCAAGACCCACATCCAGCAGGGTTTTCAGCTTGCGCGCGATGATGGGAACGGGTTTGAAGAACTCGTACGCCTGCTCGACCGTCAACTGCAGGATCTGGTGGATGTTTTTGCCCTTGTATTGGATCTCCAGCGTTTCACGGTTGTAGCGCTGGCTGTGGCACACATCGCACGGCACATACACATCGGGCAGAAAGTGCATCTCCACTTTGATCATGCCGTCGCCCTGGCAGGATTCGCAACGCCCGCCCTTGACGTTGAAAGAGAAGCGCCCGGGCCCGTAGCCGCGTTCGCGTGAGGAAGGCACCGCGGCGAACAACTCGCGGATCGGCGTGAACACGCCGGTATACGTCGCCGGATTGGAGCGCGGCGTGCGCCCGATCGGGCTTTGGTCGACGTTGATCACCTTGTCGAAGAATTCCATGCCGGTGATCTCCGCATGCGGAGCCGGTTCGGTGCTGCTGCCATACAGATGTTGCGCGACGGCAGGATAGAGCGTGTCGTTGATCAGCGTGGATTTTCCCGACCCGGATACGCCGGTCACGCACACCATCAGTCCGACCGGCAGATTCAGCGTCACCTGTTTCAGGTTGTTGCCCGAAGCCCTGACGATCTGCAGCATGCGTTCCGGATCATGCTCGAGGATCTTTTTCGGCATCGGGATGCTGCGGCGGCCGGCCAGATAATCGCCGGTGAGCGAGTGCCTGTTCTCGCAGATCTCGTCGGCCGTGCCTTGCGCCACGATCGTCCCGCCGTGCTCGCCCGCGCCCGGTCCCATGTCCACGACATGATCTGCGGCCCGGATCGCTTCCTCATCGTGTTCCACCACGATCACGCTATTGCCCATGTCGCGCAGCTTTTTCAGCGTGGTCAGCAGCCTGTCGTTGTCGCGCTGGTGCAATCCGATCGAGGGCTCGTCCAGCACATACATCACGCCGGTCAGGCCGGAGCCGATCTGCGAAGCAAGGCGGATGCGCTGGGCTTCGCCGCCGGACAGGGTCTCGGCGGAGCGTTCCAGGGACAGGTAATCGAGGCCGACGTTGTTCAAGAAGGTCAGCCGGCTGGCGATCTCCAGGATGATCTTCTCGGCGATCGCCTGTTTGTGCCCGGCCAGCTTCAAAGTCTGGAAAAAAGTCAGCGCCTGCTTCAACGGCAGGGCGCTGATCTCGTACAGGTTCTTGTCCGCGACGCGGACGTGGCGCGCTTCGATGCGCAGGCGCGTGCCCTTGCATTCCGGGCAGGTGCAGCTATTGAGATATTTGGCCAGCTCTTCGCGCACGGTCGGCGAGTCGGTCTCGTTATAGCGCCGCTCCAGATTATGGATGACCCCTTCGAAAGCATGTTTGCGCAGCGCCGGCTTGCCGCGCTCGCTCATGTACTGGAACGCGATCTCGGTCTTGCCGCTGCCATACAGGATCACCTGCTGGATCTTTTCCGGCAAACTTTCGAAGGATTGCTCGATATCGAAGTCGTAATGCTTTGCGAGTCCGGCGAGCAACTGGTGGTAGAACTGGTTGCGCCGGTCCCAGCCCTTGATCGCGCCGGAGCTCAGGCTCAGCGTCGGGAACGCGACGATGCGCTTCGGATCGAAAAAATTGATGCTGCCGAGTCCGTCGCACTCCGGGCATGCGCCCATCGGGTTGTTGAACGAGAACAGGCGCGGCTCCAGTTCCGGCAGCGAATAATCGCAGATCGGGCAGGCGAATTTCGCGGAGAACAGATGTTCCCTGTCGGTATCCATCTCGACTGCAACGGCGCGGCCGTCGGCATGGCGCAGCGCAGTCTCGAAAGATTCCGCCAGCCGCTGCTTGGATTCCGCATTCACCTTCAGCCTGTCCACCACGATCTCGACCGTATGTTTTTTGTTTTTCTGCAGAACCGGCAGCGCGTCGATCTCACACACCTTGCCGTTAATGCGCAGGCGCGTGAAACCCTGCGCGCGCAACTCGTCGAACAGCTCCAGCTGCTCGCCCTTGCGTTCCACGACCAACGGGGAAAGGATCATGATGCGCGTGTCCTGCGGCAGTTGCAGCACATGGTCCACCATTTGCCCGACAGACTGCGCCTGCAACACCAGGTGGTGCTGAGGGCAATACGGGTCGCCGGCGCGCGCAAACAACAGGCGCAGGTAGTCATGGATCTCGGTGACCGTGCCGACCGTGGAACGCGGATTGTGCGAGGTGGCCTTCTGTTCGATCGCAATGGCGGGTGACAGACCCTCGATCAGGTCGACGTCGGGTTTTTCCATCAACTGCAGGAATTGGCGCGCGTAAGCGGAGAGCGATTCGACATAGCGGCGCTGTCCCTCTGCATACAAGGTATCGAAGGCGAGTGAGGACTTGCCTGAACCCGACAATCCGGTGATCACAACCAGCTTGTGGCGCGGCAGATCGAGGCTGATGTTCTTTAAATTGTGGGTGCGGGCACCGCGTATCCGTATCTGTTCCATGCAAACTGTCTGGGCAAATTGCCCCGATTGAGGCGACCTGACAGTTTACGCGATTTTTATCGCTTTCCCAACCTGCATGAACAGCCTGTACAAGCGATGTCAGCATCTCCACGAAAGACGGGCGGGCGTTCAAATGCCGCAATGATTGAGTCGGCGCGCGCGCAGGGAATGCTCGGTGATATTCCCCCGGCGGTTTGGCCAGGATGAATTCGATTCCGGTCAGGGATAATCCTGCCGCGTCGGGCGCACCATGATGTCGCTGATATGGACATGAGGCGGCTGGGACACGATGTAATGGATCGCGTTGGCAATATCCTCCCCGCGCAACAGCGGCCCGAACCGATCCCTGAGGGTCTTGACCATTTCGTCGCTGTAGCCCGCGGCATCCTGAAACCCGCTGATCACGAGGCCCGGTTCGACCAGCGATACGCGCACTCCTTTCGGCCCCATCTCGCGACGCAGAGCCTCGGCCAGGGAATGGACGGCGAACTTGGTGGCGCCGTAGACCGCGCTGAACGGGGAGATGTGCCTGCCCACCACCGAACCGAGGATTACGATATCGGCGGCCCGTTTCGGGTAACCGGTTTGCTGCACATCGACCATTTTCTGCGCGGCTTTTTGCAGAAGCGCCAGGGCGCCGGTTACGTTGATCCTGAGCATGGCTTGGAATTCGGACAAATCGGCATCCTTGACCGATCCGCCCAGGCCGCGTCCCGCGTTGGCGACGACAATATCGGCGGGCTTGCCGAATCGTTCGATGGCGGCGGCGAATAGCCGGTCCAGCACCGCACTGTCGGCGGCATCCCCGGCCAGGCCGCGAAATGCTTGCCCGAACTCCTGTTCGAGCGCCCGCAGTTTGTCCGCGTTGCGGCCATTGCCCACCACGCCATAGCCGCTGGAAATGAATCTTCTGACGGTTGCTTCCCCGATGCCGGAAGTCGCGCCGGTGACGATCGCGATACGCGGATATTGCTCTTGATTGCTCGTGCTCTCGTTAGCCATGGAACTTCTCCTTCGTGATATGGAAGTTTGAGGCGTAATGTTAAACTTTGACCGTATGCCGGGTTATCGTCGATGCCAAAGGGAGACTTTGTCTCTCGCCGCTACTATCATATATATCGGCAATCCGAGATTGCGAGATATTATATGACTCGATCGATATTCAAGAACCGGTATGCTTCGCTTGTCCAAATATTAGTGACCGATGACCCCATAAATTTTATACAGGACGAATAGCATGAAACTCCCCCGCTTCCTGCTTGTTGCCGTTTTGTTCCCGATGCTGTCGTCGTGCGGCGGACCATCGGACATGACTGCATTCAATCCCGTTGTATCGATGAATGCCAATATCTCGGATTCCGAATTGACCTCTGGCTACACTCCCTACACAACGGAATACAATGCCATCTATGCCGACGGCGCTCGCGGCGCGCAGACTGCCGCGCCTTGGAGCAGTCTGAATCCGACCGGCACTACTTATGATCTGACGATGGTCAATAACACCTACTTCGGTCTGGACGCTCTAGCCGGCTATGGCTTCACCTCCATCCTGATCAACATCCCGATCATTGCAATAGATAAGAGATCCATGCCGGCGGACATCGCATCGTTGCCGTTCGACGACCCAACTGTGATCGCTCGCTACCGCGCCTTGATCAACAATGTGCTTTCTTACCTCAACAGCAGCGTAAAATACGTTTCCCTCGGCAACGAGGTCGACACCTATTTTTCCATGCATGGCTCGGAACTGGCGGCGTACAAGGCGCTCATCGAAGATGCGCGGACATACATACGCTCTTGGAAGCCGAACATCAAGGTCGGGGTCACCACGACCTTCGACGGCGCTACCGTCACCCAAAAGGCTGCCGTGGCCAGCCTGAATGCGAACATGGATGTCATCATCCTGACCTA
>DATKAK010000094.1:0-14358 GCA_035498295.1 Gallionella sp.
TAGACATCTTCCGTGTCGATCAGGATCTCGCTGATCTCCGGATTGAAGTAGTCGCGGATCGCCCGCACGACCAGGCTGCTTTCCAGATAGATGAGCGACGGGGCCTTTTCGGATTTCGCCGCGCCTTCGATCGCATCCCACAATTGCTTGAGGTAATCCAGATCCCATTGCAGCTCTTCCTCGTTGCGCCCGATGCCTGCAGTGCGCGCGATGATGCTCATGCCCTGCGGCACTTCGACGTTCGCCAGCACTTCGCGCAGTTCGTTGCGTTCCTCGCCTTCGATGCGGCGCGATACGCCGCCGCCGTTCGGGTTGTTCGGCATCAGCACGATGTAGCGTCCGGCCAGGCTGATGTAGGTGGTCAACGCCGCGCCCTTGCTGCCGCGCTCGTCCTTTTCCACCTGTACCAGCAATTCCTGGCCCTCGCGTATGGCGTCCCTGATCGAGGGACGGTTGCCGCTGCCGGTTTGAAAATACTGGGGTGCTATTTCCTTGAACGGAAGAAAGCCGTGGCGGGTACCGCCGTATTCGACGAAACAGGCTTCGAGGCTGGGTTCGATGCGGGTGATGACCGCCTTGTAGATGTTGCTCTTGCGTTGTTCCTTGCCGGCGGTTTCGATGTCGAGGTCGATGAGTTTCTGGCCGTCGACAATGGCGACACGGAGTTCTTCCGGCTGTGTCGCATTGAATAACATGCGTTTCATTTTATCGTCTCCCGCGCTCTGACACGGGCGAGACCAAGCTACACGCGGTTAGGCGTTAGAGAAGAGCAAACGTGCAAACAGTCCGGCAATGGTCAATCGGTCGTTCAATCCAGTTCTCTTTTGGTAGCAGTCTAAAAAATTCGTACTTTGGAACTTCCGTATCGATGGCTGCGGGAGCATCGCTGCTTACGCTACGCCGTCTGTTGCAAAAGTTCCTAGGGGGTGCTGCAGCCCCGAATCAATAAGGCCGGGGCTGCAGCACGGAAATCCACAGGTGCTTAGAGCGCGCAAATCAATTACTATCACTGCTGGTTCCGGTGAGTGATATTAACCGGGCTGCGGCTGGAATGGTGGCGGCACATCGTGCCGTCGCTTGTGCCAAGCAAAGCTTGGCGGCCAATTTTTATGGCTAAGGATGAAGTTACATCCCGGACTTACCCAATCCAAATCGCGCGAGCGGCGAAGTATAAGCATAATGAACGGTTTAAGCAAAGATTCTGTGAATTTCGTCGAAATCGACGAAAACGGGGCTGCCCAGCGCATCGACAATTTCCTGTTCAAACACCTGAAAGGCGTGCCAAAAAGTCATATTTACCGCATCTTGCGCGGGGAAGTGCGGGTCAACAAAAGGCGGGTCGACCAGACCTACCGGCTGAAACAGGGCGACCTGCTGCGCATTCCGCCGATCCGTGTTGCGGAAAAGCACGAGATCGAAGCCGTGCATATACCTGCGCTGGAATTCCCGATCATTTACGAAGACGACGCGCTGGTGGCACTGAACAAACCGGCCGGTGTGGCGGTGCACGGCGGCAGCGGCGTCAGCTTCGGCGTGATCGAGCAGATGCGCAAAGCGCGTCCGCAGGCAAAATTCCTCGAACTGGTGCACCGGCTGGACCGCGGGACCTCGGGAGTGCTGCTGTTGGCGAAGAAGCGTTCCGCGTTGACCGCGATGCACGAGATCATGCGTGAGGGCAACAGCGACAAACGATATCTGGCGCTGGTGCTGGGGCAATGGAAGAATGCCAGGCAGCACGTCAAACTGCCGCTGCACAAATTCGATACCGCGCAAGGCGAGAAGCGCGTGATGGTCCGGGAAGGCGGGCAGGCCGCGCACACCGTGTTTGCTCTGCAAAAAAGCTGGCCGGAACATTCGCTGCTGGAAGCGCAACTCAAGACCGGGCGCACCCACCAGATCCGCGTGCACCTCGCGCATCTCGGCTTTCCGATCGCCGGCGACGACAAATACGGAGATTTTGCAGGCAACAAATCGCTCGCGAAAAAGGGGCTGAAGCGCATGTTTCTGCATGCTTACAGCATCGCATTCGCGCATCCGCTGACCGGCGCGCCGCTAAGACTGGTTGCGCCGCTGCCCCGGGAACTGGAGCGGTTTATCGCGAAGCTGGATGCGCTTCGACCTGATGGGCGGCTGGTTCAAGACTGAGCGTGCCGAGTGCGGCGAAGGCAGATGCCAGTCCGGGATCGCATACTCAATCTGCTTTGTGTCGATCATTTCCAGATATCCACGACGGTGCCCTGTTCGCGCAGCGCGTCGGCGCGCGCGCGGATGAAACGCTGCAGATTGGGCTGTTCTTTGTAGGCTCCCGAGGAGACGTAGTCCAGTACCGACTGGAAGTGAAAGCTTTTCAAAAAGGCCTCCGCCCGGATCACCTCTTTTCCGGCATCGAATACAACCATGCTTGGCACGTACGCGATCCCGAGTTCGTTCGCCCAATCGCGCGCCGTGGTTTTGCGCCCATCCGGGGTGGTCACCGGGGTATGGCTCCAGCGATCCAGCTGGAACACGTTGAAGCGCCCGATGAGTTTCCGCGTCTCGGGGCCGTGCAGAATGTTGCTGTGCATCCGGTCGCAGCCTGCACAATCCTTCTGCTCAAAGAATATGGCCAGCGGTTTACCGGGGGCGATCCTGTTCAGGTTGTAGGGTGGTTTGGAAAAGAAGGGTTCCGAGTGAAGCACACCTTTCGAAGGCGGCGGGGCTAGCCTCGCGTAGTATTCGGGAAACGTCATTTCTCGTTCCTGTTTGTCCCCCGCATACTTCAGCGCGGCGAGAAACTGGTGAGGCGGGTAATAACCGTTGATGCGCAACACGGTTTCGCCCTTTTCGTTTATCAACAATATGGTGGGCGTGAACCAGACCCGTAGATTCACGGCAAGCTGTTTTTCCGTCAGCTTGTTGCCGGAAAAATCAGTCACCTCCCGGTCGCCCCAGATGTTCAAATCGATGGCATCGTAGTGCCGGCGCGTGTAATCCACGATATGCGGCTGGCTGAAATTGGTATTGAACAGTTCTGCGCAATATGGGCAGCCATCCTGCCCGAAATAGAGTAACAACCGTTTGCCGTTCCGCGTTGCTTCGGCGACATCGTCGGGCATGTCCAGGAATGAGCGCTTGAACCATCCGGGAACGCTGAAAATGCCGGCCCCGCGAAATTCGGCCTTTTCAGCCGCGTATGCCGTTGTTCCCGTCAGACCCAGTATCGCGCACAGACCCAACACGGACATGCATGCCGAAAATACTTTCTTCATGTCCTTCTCCAAACTGACCGGTCCGAAATTCGTTCGGACAAATACGGCGTTCACTGCTTCGCAACGCATATCCGGTTGCGACCCTGGTCTTTGGCCTGGTAAAGCGCCTTGTCGGCATGATTCAGCAGCACGTCCAGATTGTCATCCCTGGAAACCAGCGAGGTCACACCGATCGACACGGTGAAGTGCAGCGGCAGGCCGTTTTCCAGCGGTACTTTAGAATTTGCAATGGACATTCTCAGGCGGTCTGCAACTTCAGTCGCTTCATCCAGGTCGGTTTCAGGCAGCAATATCACGAATTCCTCGCCACCGATGCGCCCGATGATATCCACTTCGCGCAAGGTCTGCCTGCACACTTCCGCCAGTTTGATCAGCACAAGGTCACCGATCTTGTGGCCATAGCTGTCATTGATCTTCTTGAAGAAATCGATATCCAGCATGTACAGGGAGAGCGGCTTGCCGTACCGTATGGCACGGCTGAGCTCCAGTTCGGCCTGATCCATGAAATATCCGCGATTGCTGACGCCGGTGAGATGATCGATGCGCGCCTGGCGCTTGAGTTCAGCCTCGAAGAGTTTGCGCTCGGTGATGTCGCGGATCGCCGTCAGCCGTATCGGCATCCCGCCCTGGACCATGGTCTGGCCATGGGATTCAACCGTGACACGCGAACCATCCTTGCGCAACATGCCATGCTCCAGGTTGCTTTCGATCCCGTTGCGGATATTGGCCATGACCCTGTCCTGGTCTTCGGGCACGATAAATTTGGAAATCGGCTGCCCGATCATTTCGCTCCGCTCGTATCCGAGCATCTGCGTCAGTTGCCCGTTGACATCGAGAAACTTGCTTTGCGAAGTTATCGCGATGCCCTCGAAGGCACCCGCCGCCAATATTCTGAATCTCCTCTCGCTTTCGAGCAGATTTTCCTTGGCGGTATTGATGGAACGCACGTGGATCAGGCCGCCGAACGCAAACAGGAACAACAGGCTGCCCAGAGTGGCGGGAAACAGGAAATACAGCATCCGGTCATTCTTTAAATCGACAAAGGTCGGAAAATCGCCTTCGACATAGACCGTGAGGCCATATTCCGGAAGTTCTTTGGCGGCAATGACCTGGGGGAAGCTTTCGCCTTGTATGTAACGAAGAGAAGGGAATTCGTTATTTCCCCAGGAAGCGATACGCAACACCGGAAACTCGTCCTTTTGGTAGATGGCTATCTTCTCCACAGAGGACATTTTGCCGACAGGAGATCCGGCAAGCGAGAGCATCTCCTTGTCCTTGTCATGCGCAAGGATGATGACGCCGTTCTTGTCGGTCACATAGGAGTCCGTCTGCCGGATCAGGAAGGTCAGGTTCGGGACATCCGCCTTGGCGACGATGGCCCCCATGAACTTTCCGCCGATCATGACCGGAGCAGAAAAGAACAGTCCGGGGACACGCGTGGTCTTGCCGACCGCATACTGCTGTCCGAATTGTCCGTTCTTGTTCATCCGGAAATATTCACGTTCGGAGAAGTTGGTCCCGATCGTTGTATTCGGCGTGTCCCAGTTGCTGGCCGCAATCGAGTCCCCTGCTGCATTGACGACATGGATGAGATCCACATGGAAGTTGGCGCAGGCAATGGCCAAGGTTTGATCGAGATCTTTCAGCACCGGATCCATGGTCCAGAGTTTTCTTTTCATTTCCATGGGCAGTTGGGAGGGAATGCTGCTCGGCCCGAAGCGGGACAATGCCTTTTTGACGCGAACGGCATGGACAAAGAAGCCGGGAACTCCGCCCAGATAGTTCAGGTTCCTGCGGATGCTATCGGCAAGGTCCTGGGCGCGATCATGAGTGAGTTCTGTCTCCTGCTGGATCTGATCGTTGATGCGGGCGTTGAAATAATTGCCGGAAACGAACCATGATGCGACGCACCAAAGCAATATCAGCGTGAATGCAAACAGCAGCCTGAAATAGAAACCTCGCATCATCTGCTTCTTCCCGATTACCCGGCAATTTGACTATAGTGCCATTGCGCCAGCCAGCCGACAAATAATTTGTTGCGGGGCATATTCCAGCCGACTATCGTAGTTCGAATTCCCACACCGTAAAAGCCGGGGAGATACTCGCGCTGCCGGCTTAGCCCTTGGATTTGGTCAAAAACACCGTCACTTCCTCGCGGTCGTGATAAAGCTGTTTTGCCAGCATACGGTAATGAATGCCTTCATCATCCAGTTGTTTGCGGATGCCTCCAAGAACGCTTGCCAGCGTCGCAACCCGCTGCTTCATCGGCAATTTCAGATTGAAGATCGAGTGTTTGCACCAGCCTGCGATGAACCATGCGGCGATCAGCGCGGCGACTCTGGAAGGTTTTTCCACCATGTCGCACACCATCCAGTCCACCGCCTTGCGCGGCGCGTATTTGAATCCGTCCTGCCGAAGATGTTGTACAAGGGGATGCTGCACCAGCGGATGATGTGCCAACACGCCCTTCATCGGGCCGTTGTCCACTGCGGTCACACGGACGCCGCGCTTGACCAGTTGCCAGGTCCAGCCGCCCGGCGCTGCACCCAGATCGACCGCATTCATCCCCGGCCTTAACAATCGCGCCTGTGCGCCTCTATCCATGAATACCTCGATCGCCTCGGCGAGTTTCATCGCGGAGCGGCTCGGCGCCCCGGCGGGCATGGATTGCCGGACGATGCCCATGATCGCAGCCGAACTGTTATGCGGATCGCTGGTGCCGATCAATGCGGAATGCTTTTCAGGGAAGAATACATGCAGACGGGTCGAGTGAGGATCATTCCGCAATCGTCCTGCTTCGAGAAGTGCCGTCTCAAGCACTGGCTGGAAGCGGCGCGTGAAGGTTACCAGCAGCTTGCCATCGTTGGTATCAGGCGCCTCCAGCCATAGCGTGCCGAATGTGCCGGGCAGGCGGGAGATCGCTGCGAGTATTGGCGACAGGCGGTCGCGTTCCGGCAGGAGGGGTATGGTGTGATGCAGGAGGATCAGCTGGCGCGCGAAGATCAGTTCACGATATGACAATGATTGTTCGTTGAGCGCGACGACGACATAACCGCTGTCGGTAAGGATTTCCGGCTGTGCAGCGATGACCGGCTTTTGTTGTTTCGCATAGATCAGCGCTTCCTGGGCGCAATCCCGCTCGAAACCGGGGCGGCAATATAACAGCCAATCGTTCAGGGTGGGCTTTTGCATGCATTCATTGTGGCACAGGTTGGGATGCCGGCCCGAAGATGGTAATATCCGCGCCTGGTTTTTAACAGTAGCGCAATGAGCAAACGATACGATTTGATCGTGTTCGACTGGGACGGCACGGTGATGGATTCGACCGCGGTGATCGCTGGTTCGATACAGGCGGCTTGCCGTGATCTTGGTCTGAACATTCCCGACGAGGATACCGCTCGGCATGTGATCGGTTTGGGACTGGATCAGGCGTTGCGTTACGCGGTGCCCGATTTGCCGGAATCGATGCGCCCCGAACTGGTGGAGCGCTATCGCCATCATTTCCTGGCGCAGGATCAGGCGATCCCCTTGTTCGAGGGCGCGCGCGAAACGATCGCTGAACTGCATGACGCCGGTTACCGTTTGGGTGTGGCGACCGGCAAGAGCCGCGCGGGATTGAACAGGGCGATGGATTCCACCGGCATGAAAGAATATTTTCATGCGACACGCACCGCGGACCAGGCTTTTTCCAAGCCCGATCCGGCCATGCTGTTCGAGTTGATGGAAGAGCTGGGCGCCAGCGCGGAACGCACCCTGATGGTGGGCGACACCACGCACGATGTGCAGATGGCGCAGAATGCCAAGGTGGATGTCGTGGCGGTGGGATACGGCGCGCATACTCCCCGGCAATTGCGCGAGTTGAAGCCGCTTGCGCTGGTGGATGATTTTGCGGAATTGAGAGCCTGGTTCAGGGTCAACGCATAACTCATTTATCATTTATTAGAGGAAAGCAACATGCCAGATCAAAACGACAACTGGGAGCGCAGCGTGCTGGAAAAGCTGGCGTTATCCGCCTTGCACGAACAGCGGCAGGCGCGTCACTGGGGGATCTTCTTCAAGGCGCTGACACTGGGATTCCTGTTCCTTGTGCTGTTCATCGCCATGGGCTGGATAGGCAAGAGCGAAGTTGCGCTGAGCACGGGAAAGCACACCGCGCTGGTCGATATGCAGGGTGTGATTGCGGCTGACACGATGGCAAGCGCCGATAATCTGATTCCCAGCCTGCAGGATGCATTCGAGGACAAGAACACCAAAGGCGTGATCCTGCGCATCAACAGCCCTGGAGGCAGTCCGGTGCAAGCCGGCCAGATCAATGACGAGATCCGCCGTCTGCGTGCCAAGTACCCGAAGATACCGTTGTACGTCGTGGTCGACGACATCTGCGCGTCCGGCGGCTATTACGTGGCCGTGGCGGCGGACAAGATCTTCGTGGACAAGGCCAGCCTGATCGGTTCGATCGGCGTGCTGATGGATGGCTTTGGTTTCACCGGCACCATGGCGAAGCTTGGCGTGGAACGCAGGCTGATTACGGCCGGCGCCAACAAGGGTTTTCTCGACCCATTCTCCCCGCTCAATCCTGCGCAACAAGCCTATGCCAAAAAGATGGTCGAGGAGATCCATCAACAGTTCATCGATGTGGTGCGCAAAGGCCGCGGAACACGTCTCAAGGAGACGCCGGATACTTTCAGCGGTTTGGTGTGGAACGGACAGCGCGGCGTGGAAATGGGGTTGGCCGATGGATTCGGCACAGTGGATTCTGTGGCGCGCGATGTCATCAAGGCCGAAGATATTGTGGATTACACGGTCAAGGAAAACCTGGCAGACCGTCTGGTAAGACGCTTCGGCATGGGCGCGATGAGCGCACTGGGACTATCGTCGCGGTCGAGCCGGGTGAGTCTGCGCTGATGGCAGCGCGCATCGCAAGTGCGGCGGGGATGCGGTGATGCCTGCCATGGCGGTTTCGCACCTGAAATGTCAGACCGCATAGCGAATCCTCGTCTTATGCTTCGTCTGCGGCAAGTCGCGCCGTTGGCGATTGTGTTGTGCGCCATCGCCATCGCGGTTGCTTTCTACCTGCAGGCACTTCATTACCCGTTGATTTCGGACGATGCGCGTTATACCACCGAGAACCACAAACTGGCAGAACTGCGCTGGACCGAACTGTGGCACCTCCTCGTCGAACCCTATAACTGCTGTTTCGAATTTCTCCCGCTGCGCGATCTTTCCTTCTGGCTCGACATCAAACTGTTCGGGCTGACTCCGTCGGCTTTGCGGGTGCACAATATCATCCTGTATCTGCTCAGCATGCCGCTGGTCTACGCCGCCACGCTGGGCCTATGGCGATATTTCCGTCCGGCGGACAGCGACGCGCCCTATGCCGCTGCAGCGGTAACTGCGCTATTTGCGTTGCACCCCGCTCTGGTCGCTTCCGTGGTCTGGGTCAGCGGACGCAAATACATATTGCCCGATATGTTTGCGATGTTTGCGCTTTGGCTTGCGGTAAGTGCCAGGCGGGAGCAGGGGTTTTCGGTGCCGCATGCCGCTGCCGCCGTGCTGTCTTGTGAGGCGATGATGCTGGCGAAGTCTTCTTACGCCGGGTTGGCGCCGGTCATCGCCCTGTTGTGGCTGTTATTCTGGCTCGATATTCCGGCACCCGATAGACGCCGTTCCTTGCTGCTTTGGCCTTTTGCTGTGGTGCTGTTGACGCTGTTTCTGGCCGTCATATTCATTTTTTTCAATCGAGGTTACGACAGTGTCCCGTTCTATTTCGGGGTCGAGTCGTTCACCAAGCCATTCGCTATTCTGGGTTGGCTTGCCCGCCTTGCCATCAGCCCGGAGAACCGGCATTTCCTTTATCCGGTATTCAAAGCCAGTTCTTATCCCGTGATGGCTGTAACGGGAGCGGTGCTGCTGTCCGTATCGGTCGCAGCCGGGGTGATGCTGCTGCGCAAACGATCCCTGGAAGGATTTGCGCTGGTGGCTTTCTTGCTGCTGTGTTTGCCCTACATGGATATCTTCCCGCACAGGGCGCCTTCTCTGGTTGCGGATCGTTATCTGGCTCTTGCGGCTTGGCCGGCCGTGTTGTTGGTCGTCGCATTGGCATGGCGCATGAATCAGGTTCCGCGCACGGTGCTACTGTTTGTCATTGCAATGTTGTGGGGGATGCAGACTGCGCAACGGGCGCGCGACTGGCGCAGTTTCGAAGCGCTCATCGATGCCGATTACCGCGCGTTCCCGGAATCCAGCATGCCGGCGATGTACAAGACGGACATCCAGTTGACTCAGGGCTTGATAGACGAGGCGGCCGCAACGGCCGCCGGTATCGCAGTTCCCGAGGTGAAGGACAGCATGATGAAACTGGTCGCGGCGCATCGAGCTGTTCTCGAAGCAATCGCCACGGGCAAATCCGCCGACGCGAAGGATGCCCTGTTGGCCTATGGCCGCAGCCTGGAGCACTTGCCGGAACAGGCAAAGTGGAATACTTCCCTGGGCATGATCTGGCAAATTAACGTGAAGTATTTGGGGTTTGAATGGCAAAAGCTGATCAGAAATTTTCGCGATGATGCGGTATTGCAAGACAACGCGGGTTTATCGCTGCTGGCTGCCGGAAGACCGGAAGACGCGACCATTTATTTGCGTTCTGCGGCCGGTTCGCCCAGCCTCCCGGAATCGTTGCGGGGAACGGTCTACAAGCATCTCGGCGATGCCCTGCTGGCAAGCGGGCGCATGGACGAAGCTGAACATGCGCTACGTTCCGCATTGGAGCATTCTCCGCCCGACTTGACCGCGTATTGTGCGTTATCGGAATTGTACAAGCAGGCCGCACGGCCCGATGAGGCTGAACGCGCCGAGGCCGAGTGCCATCGATAACAGACCCGAATAGGCGCTGAAGTGGCAGGGCATCTGGCAAAAGTTCTCCGAACGCACTCAAAGCGCAGGTTCGCACGATTGTCCGCAGGCCGTTTGTTTTGCGCGGGATTGCTTTTATGCTACAAAGCCGGTCATGCCGATGCCGGACGACTCACGATGATATCCATTAAGGAATAATGCAGCTGTTACCTGCTGTGCCGCTATGGCCACTCTGATCACTTCGATTTCCGGATGGGGGCGCTATCCGGTGCAATCCTGCGAACTGGAACGTCCGGAACGTTATGCCGATCTGCGCCCGGGTGCGGACAGCGTGATCGTGCGCGGCCAGGGACGCAGCTATGGCGATGCGGCGCTCAATCAGAACGGGCGGGTACTGCTCACGGAACGCATCAACCGATTGCTCGAATTCGATATGGTCAATGGCATCCTGCGTGCCGAGGCCGGGACCACGCTGGCGGAGATACTCGATGTGATCGTTCCGATGGGCTGGTTCCTGCCGGTCACGCCCGGCACAAAATTCGTTTCCCTGGGCGGTTGCGTTGCGGCGGATGTGCATGGCAAAAACCATCACCATGATGGTTCCTTCGGAGAACATGTCCTCGGACTCGAATTGATCCTGGCCGATGACAGCCGCGTCCGGTGTTCCCCGTCCGAAAAACCTGATCTTTTCTGGGCCACCGTGGGCGGGATGGGGCTGACCGGCATCATCGGTGAAGTGAGTGTCAGGCTGGTTCGCTTGCAAAGCGCACTGATGAAAGTGCATCAACACGCCGCAGTAAACTTCGACCAGCTTTTTCGAATTTTGCAGGATCCGGATCTGGACGATCGCTATGCTGTCGCGTGGATAGACAGCTTGGCGACCGGAAAAGATCTGGGTCGCGGCATCGCCATGTGCGGCCACCATGCCGCATCGGAAGAAGTGCCGGATAACTCCCATCTCGATCTCAAACCGGCGCGCGGTCATTCCGTTCCGTTCGATCTTCCCGCGTGGATCTTGAACTCGCGCAGCATATCGGCATTCAATTCGCGCTATTACAAAAAGGAGGGTGGCAAGCGTTATCCGTTCCTGAGCAACTACGATACCTATTTTTATCCTCTGGATGCGATCGCTCATTGGAACCGTTTGTACGGCAAACGCGGTTTTGTTCAGTACCAGTGTGTGATCCCCGAAGCGACCTCGTTCGCGGGGATCCACAGATTGCTGGAGGAACTTTCGGGCAGTCGGCAGCCATCGTTTCTTGCCGTGCTGAAGCGCCTGGGACCGCAGGGCAGGGGGTTGCTGTCCTTTCCGATGTCTGGCTATACGCTCGCGCTGGATATACCTATAAGAAACAAAGGAATATTCGTACTTCTTAATAAACTGGACGAGATCGTATTGCAACACGGGGGGCGCGTCTATCTGGCGAAGGATGCACGGCTGTCCGCCGAATCGTTCCGTGCGATGTATCCGCGCTTTAAAGAATGGCTCGCGATAAAGAATGCGGTCGATCCACAGAATAGGTTCAGTTCCAGTTTGTCGCGGCGGCTGGAAATCGGGATGATCTGATATGAAGCGGTTTCCTTTTGCGGATGGATTCGCCCTGAAAAGAAAGTTTGTCGAAAAACCCGCGAGTGAGGCGGTCCTGATTCTGGGAGCCACTTCGGCGATCGCCCGTGCGACCGCTGCAGCTTTTGCCGCGCGCGGAGATGTCTTGTATCTGGCTTCGCGCGACGAGGACGAATTGCGGCGCATCGCTGCCGACCTGAGGCTGCGTTATGGCGTCGAGGTTCACTACGGTGTGTTCGATGCGGAAGCGACCGACACCCATGAGTTGTTTTTTAAAGCTGTCATTGCTGCCATGCCGAAGCTTACCGGGGTGGTGCTTGCATTCGGCTATCTGGGTGACCAGAAGGCGGCGACGGATTTTAACTATGGCAAGAAAATCATCGACAGCAACTATACCGGTGCGGCATCCATCCTGAGTCACTGCGCAAATTATTTCGAGCCATTGCTGCGCGGTTTCATCATCGGCATTTCCTCGGTAGCTGGCGATCGCGGCAGACAAAGCAACTATGTATACGGCGCCGCAAAAGGCGCGCTCAGCCTCTATTTGCAGGGGCTGCGCAACCGCTTGTATCCGAGCGGAGTGCGCGTAATTACCGTGAAGCCGGGATTTGTAGATACTGCGATGACGTACGGACTGCCCGGATTGTTTTTGGTGGCATCGCCTCAATACATCGGCGAATGTATCGTGCGCTCTCTGGATAAGTCGGCGGATGTGATCTACCTGCCGTGGTTCTGGCGCTACATCATGCTGATCATCAAACATATCCCGGAACCGATCTTCAAGCGGATGAAATTGTGATAGAGCCGGAATCCGCCAAGCCGGTCGTGGCCGCTTTCGATTTTGACGGCACGCTGACAAGGCGCGACACGCTGCTGCCATTCCTGCGTTACCTGCTCGGCGACGCGCAGGTAGCGCGTCACGCGTTGATGTTATCTCCGACGCTCGCGGGTTACGGTTTGGGTCTGATCAACAACGGCATCGCCAAGGAACGCGTGTTCGTGAAATGCCTCGCCGGGATGAGTGAGGAGATATTGCGTCAGGAAGGCGAGCGCTTCGCCTCGCTGGTGCTGCCGGGACTGTTGCGGCAAGAGGCGCTGCAGCGCCTGGAGTGGCACCGGCAGCGGGGACATCGCTGCGTGGCGATCAGTGCGTCGCTGGAAATCTATGTGCGCCCGTGGGCGGCAAGGGCGGGCTTTCACGATGTGATTGCCACTCATCTTGAATCGCATGAAGACGGGACCGTCACCGGAAAATTGTCTGGGGCGAACTGTTTCGGCAGCGAGAAGGTGCGGCGGCTCGAAACGTTGCTGGGCGCGCGCCAAGGCTACAGCCTGTATGCGTACGGGGACAGCCGCGGAGACACGGAATTGCTGTCTCACGCCGATTACGCTTACTATCGGTCATTTCCAAAATCACCGCGATGAAGAAGATGCTTCAGCTGATGCGCCTGATGCGACCCCACCAGTGGGTGAAGAACGCCTTCGTGTTCACCGGACTGCTGTTCGGCCACGCCTGGCATGATGCCGCCCTGGTGACACGCGCCGTGATCGCTTTCATCGCGTTCTGCCTGGTGTCCAGCGCGGTCTATACCCTCAACGACATCGTTGATCTGGAGCAGGACAAGCTGCATCCGAAGAAAAGCAAACGGCCCTTGTCTTCGGGCGCCGTATCGATAACGGCTGCCATCGTGCTGGCGGCGCTACTCGCCGTTTCCGGCCTTGCGCTCGGCTATCGCGCTTCGCAAACGGTACTGGTCATCCTGCTCGGATATGTGCTGATGAACATTGCCTACTCGCTGCGGCTCAAGCATGTAGTGATCCTGGACGTGTTCATCATCGCCACCGGTTTCATGCTGCGCATCCTGGCCGGCACGCTGGGCATCGGCATCGCACCCTCGCAATGGCTGCTGCTGTGCGGACTGATGGTCACGCTGTTCCTCGGCTTCACCAAGCGCCGTGCGGAGATCATCGCGCTAAGCGAAGACAAGACTTCGCATCGCAGGGTGCTGGAGCATTACAGTCCGGTGCTGCTGGACAAGATGATCGGCATTACCGCGGCCGGCTTGATCATGAGCTACAGTCTGTACACGATGAGCGCCGACACGATACGCATCCACGGCACGGCCAACCTGATCTACACCGTGCCGTTCGTGATGTACGGCGTGTTCCGCTACATCTACCTGCTGCATCACCAGAATCGCGGCGGCGATACGGCGCATGACATTGTGCGCGACCCGCACCTGATCATCGTGGTCGGCGCCTGGCTGGTGGCAACCATCCTCTTGATTGCATGAGCCATACGCTGCTGAGCGGCTGGCGTTTTCGCGCGCTGCTGCTGATCGTGCTGCTCAGCGCCCTGGGCTACCTGGCGTTCTCGCTGTGGGCCGGCTGGCACGAGGTCGTCGCGGCGTTGGCGCGGGTCGGTTTCGCAGGCACTGCCATCGCGTTGTCGCTGTCGCTGGTCAACTACGGATTACGCTTCGTGCGCTGGCAACGGTTCCTCGCGCTGCTCGGCCATCGCGTCCATGCCCCGGAAAGCCTGCGTATCTACATCGCGGGATTCGGGCTGACCATTCTGCCCGGCAAGGTGGGCGAGACGATACGCAGCGTGTTCCTCAAGCACCATGGCGTGACCTATCCGGAAAGCCTGGCCGCGTTCTTTTCCGACCAGTTCTCCAACCTGATCAGCATCCT
>DATKAK010000095.1:0-4684 GCA_035498295.1 Gallionella sp.
GCCTGTTGTCGGTGGTGGTCGCCGCATTGTTCCTGTCGCGGCAAAAGGACATCAAGCGCATGTTCGCCTATTCCTCAATCGAGCACATGGGACTGATCACGTTCGCCTTCGGTATGGGCGGGGCGGTGGCCACGTTCGCGGCCATGCTGCACATGACCGTGCATAGCTTGACCAAGTCGGCGATCTTCTTCGCGGTCGGCCATGCAGTGCAGAAAACCGGCACACAGCAGATGGAAAACATACGCGGCATTTTGCAGATCAGCCCCACAGTAGGCTGGGGGCTGATGCTCGGCACGCTGGCGATCCTGGGCATGCCGCCGTTCGGCGTGTTCGCCAGCGAATTCCTGATCATCACCACGGCCATGCACGACTATCCGTGGACGACGCCGATATTGCTGATCGCGCTGGGCATCGCATTCGCCGCAGTGTTCGGCAAGGTGCAGCCTATCGTGTTTGGTGAAACCACGGCGCGCCGTCTGCCGCACCAGCCGGCACTGATCCCGGTGTTCGCGCACCTGCTGCTGGTGTTGATCCTCGGACTGTATATGCCGCGCTATCTGGCAGACTGGTATCGCCAGGCGGCGGCTTTGCTAGGCGGATAAAACCATGCCCATCAACCATCCTGGTCTTCATTTGAATAAACTTGGTGCTGCGATTCCCGCGTGGTCGGGCGAGATCAGGCCCGCTGATCTGCAGCCGATCTGCCAGATTGTGCAGGATGGCGGCGGCAGGCTGGTCGCATTGTGGGGTAGCGATGAGCGCGGGGAAGGAAAGGGCTTCGCGCTGCATATCGCGCTGGTCAATGAGGCGGGCTTGATCTGTTTGAGCGTCCCATTGTCTGCCGGGCAACCCGCTTATCCCGATGTCAGCCGGATCTTTCCGGTGGCTGACCGCATGCAACGCGCGGCTTATGATCTGCTTGGCATTTATGCCCACGAAGGTCATGACCATCGCAAATGGTTGCGCCACGGAGCCTGGCATGGCGGCAACTTTCCGTTGCGCAAGGATTTTGATGCTGCACTGAGTCGAACCGATGAACCGGATGCCTATCCCTTTGTGCAAGTGGAAGGGATAGGTGTGCATGAAATCGCGGTGGGGCCGGTGCATGCAGGCATCATAGAGCCGGGACACTTCCGCTTTTCCGTGGTCGGCGAAAAGATGCTACGCCTTGAGGAGCGTCTCGGCTATGTTCACAAAGGCATTGAGAAACGCTTCGAAAGCATGAGTCTGCAGCAGGCCGCCAAGCTTGCGGGGCGGGTAAGCGGCGACAGCACGGTCGCGTATGCATGGGCTTATGCGATGGCAGCAGAATGCGTTGCCGGTGTTACTCCTCCTGACCGGGCTGTGTGGCTGCGCGCATTGTTTCTCGAACGCGAACGCATCGCCAATCACCTGGGCGATCTCGGCTATCTGGGCAACGATGTCGCGCTTTCGTTCGGCTTCGCGCAGTTCTGGATTCTGAAAGAACAAGTGTTGCGCAACAATGCCGCGTTGTTTGGGCACCGTTACCTGATGGACAAGATCATTCTGGGCGGTGTTGCGGCGGATTTGGCGGAAACCGGAAAACGGACGCTGTTCGAGGAATGCGCGATGCTGGAGCGAGAGGTGCGTGTGCTGCGCGGCATCTACGAAGAACATGCCGGGGCGCAGGACCGCTTCATCGGAGCCGGACGCGTCGAGCCCAAGCTGGCCGCGCGACTCGGACTGTGCGGTTTGGCCGGTCGCGCCAGTTCACTGGCCTGGGATGCGCGCGTGCAGTTTCCCTGCGCTCCCTATGACAAACTGGACGTGCAGATGGCGACCTATCGCAACGGCGATGTCGCGGCGCGCGTCATCGTGCGCTTCGAAGAATTATTCGAATCATTGCGCTTGCAGCGCGAGATTCTGGCCAAGCTGATGCATGACGGAACCTTGTCGGTGCCGCTCGAAAAACTTGCCGGGCATGGTTTTGGTGTGGGCATGGTGGAAGGCTGGCGCGGCGAGGTGCTGATGGCGATACATACCGATGCGCATGGCAATCTCACGCGCGTACATCCGCATGATCCGTCATGGCAAAACTGGCCGGTGCTGGAACACGCCGTCTTGGGCAACATCGTGCCGGATTTTCCGCTGATCAACAAATCGTTCAACCTCAGTTATTCAGGGCAGGACCTTTAATGTACCAGCTCATCAAACAGATCATCAAGACAGGCATCAAGACAGAAGCGGCACCGCAGCCGGACGAGGCGATGCGCGTCGAGACTCAGCGGCTGCAGGAAGAAATCCTGCGCGTGTTCGGCAGCGCGCTGAACATACGCCATGTGGATGCCGGATCATGCAATGGTTGCGAACTGGAGATCCATTCGGTCAACAACGCCTATTACAACCTCGAAGGACTGGGTATCAAATTCGTCGCCAGCCCGCGTCATGCCGACATGCTGCTGGTCACCGGCCCGGTGTCGCGCCACATGGAAGTCGCGCTCAAGCGCACCTACGATGCCACGCCGGAACCCAAGCTGGTGGTGGCGATCGGTGAATGCGCCTGCGATGGCGGAATATTCGGCGAAAGCTATGCAAGTTGCGGCAGAGTTTCCAACGTCATTCCGGTGGACGTGGCGGTAAGCGGTTGCCCGCCCACGCCGACTGCGATAATGCAGGGGATACTTACCGCGATCAGTGCGAAGAAATAACGGCCGGAGAGGAGTGTGCCTATTTAACGCGCATTCCAGGCTTGGCACCTTCATCCGGGCTGAGGATGAACAGTCCGGGCGTATCGCCCGAAGCGGCCAACACCATGCCTTCCGACAGGCCGAACTTCATTTTGCGCGGCGCGAGATTCGCGACCATCACCGTCAATCGCCCCTTGAGTTTTTCCGGGTCGTAGGCCGACTTGATGCCCGCGAACACGGTGCGTGGTTTCTCCTCGCCGATGTCCAGCGTCAGCTTCAACAGTTTATCCGCGCCTTCGACGTGCTCGGCGTTGACGATCTTCGCGACGCGCAGGTCGACTTTCATGAAATCGTCGATGCCGATGAATGCTTCGAAATCTTTTTCCACGTTCTCTACCTCCTTGGCTGCGGTGTGTTGTTGATGTTCAGCGTGGCGCTGCCGTGATTCGGCGGCAGGCTGCAGGCTTTCCGTGTTGGCGTCGACCATGGACTCGATTGCCTTGGGGTCGAGGCGAGTCATGAGGTGTGCGTATTCGTTAATTTGGTGATTGGCAGGAAGTTGCGTGTTTATATCTTGCCAGCTAAGCGGTCTCTTCAAATTTAAAAATGCTTCAACATCGGAGGCTAGCTTAGGAAGTACAGGTTTTAGATATATTGTTAGCAGACGGAAAATCTCGATAAGATGACTGCAAACGGCGTGCAGCAACTCTGTCTGGGAAACTTCTTTAGCTAATTCCCATGGTTTGAATTGGTCTGTAAATGAATTAGCCAAATCGGCGAGAGCCATGATGGAGCGGAGCGCTCTCCCATAATCTCTGTTTTCATATGCATATGCGATTGCACTCGGGGAGGACTCAAAGCCTGTGAAATTGTTTCCCGATGACGATGTTGCTTCTGCAATGAAATATGGGCGAATTAAGTTCGGGTCCAATATCGCATCTTTGCCGTCTGAAGTGGAATAATGAACGGGTTTGCTTAAATCGAATAACTTGCCACCAAACCGCTTACTGATAAATCCTGCGCATCTGCTCGCAATGTTGACGTACTTGCCGATGAGATCGCTGTTCACCTTTGAGACGAAATCATCCAGATTAAGGTCGATGTCCTCCATCGAGCCATTCAGCTTGGATGCGTAGTAATAGCGCAGGTACTCGGTGTTCTTGACGTGTTCGACATAGCTACTCGCAGTGATGAAGGTGCCGCGAGACTTGCTCATCTTTTCGCCGTTCACGGTGAGGAAGCCATGTGCGAACAGTTTGGTCGGCGTGCGAAACCCGGCATGCTGCAGCATCGCGGGCCAGAACAGCGCGTGGAAGTACAAAATGTCCTTGCCGATGAAGTGATACAACTCGGTCGCAGCCACACTCGGGACGTCTGCGTTGTTGGCTGCGTCGGCGGCTCCTAGTCTACCTACAGGTATGCCAGCGTCGCCTCCTCCTTGCCGCCTAGCATCCATCCCCGATTCTGGCTGCGATGGTGGTAACCAATACTCGTCGAAATTGATTCCGGTTCTATCACACAACTGTTTGAAGCTGCCCATGTAGCCGACCGGAGCATCCAGCCAGACATAGAAATACTTGCCCGGCGCATTCGGGATCTCGAAGCCGAAGTAGGGCGCGTCGCGCGAGATGTCCCAGTCGGTGAGCTTGTTTTCGCCTTCAACGCCCAGCCACTCCTGCATCTTGTTGGCGGCTTCGGGTTGCAGCGTACCGCTGCGCGTCCACTCGCGCAAAAACTGCTGGCAGGTGTCGGCGGAGAGCTTGAAGAAATAATGGTCGGAGTTGCGCAGTTCCGGCTTGGCGCCGGACACCGCGGAATAGGGATTCTTCAGGTCGGTGGGCGCATAGGCCGCACCGCACACTTCGCAATTGTCTCCGTACTGCTCTTTGGCGCCGCACTTCGGACATTCACCCTTGATGAAGCGGTCCGGCAGGAACATGTTCTTGACCGGGTCGTAGAACTGCTCGACGTCGCGCGCGTCGATCAGGTCCTCGGCCTTCAGCGCGAGGTAGATCTTCTCGCAGAGTTCGCGGTTC
>DATKAK010000096.1:0-30911 GCA_035498295.1 Gallionella sp.
AGCTACCAGCGCGACCATAGCCCCGGTAGCATCGAGCCCCTTGTCGTGGGCAAGTTTAAAAATCTCGGGCAGAACCTCAAAACTCACCACACCCAAGAGCACACCAGCAGTGAAACTGAGGATAAAGTGCAACCGATCACGGAACTTGAGCGCAAACAATCCCCCCATACAGGTCGAAAAGAATGTTGCGAGTGAAAACAATATCGCGCTCATTGATCCTTTGCAAAATTCGTCCAGGAATGATTTGATTGAGTGGCACGTCCACCTATGCAATCAGTATTGTGGCGCATTCCAAATTGACCCACTATGTGTGTTTAGAAATAACCGGTCAAAATTCTACAAGCCCACACTGACTGTCTCCTTTTGGATGCGGGAAGTAAGACGCAACACCCTCAACGTCAGCTAATCTGCGCAGAGCAGACATCTCGATAGTCCGTCCCGAACTTCCGCAAAGGCCGAGAATCGACACTTCAAACTGCATTAGCTGAACGGCGGCTCATGGCACGAAGCAGCCTATCGAGTTGTGATTTTAACCGTTTTTAGACGATTGACTACGCGCTGATCATATCCGCGCATTTCAACCCGCTGATCACCGCACCTTCGAGCGTGGACGGATAATCGCCCGCGGTGTAGTCGCCGGCCAGCAGCAAACGGGGCAGGGCAGTCAGTTGAGAGGGGCGTTGCAGATTGGGCGAGCAGCAGAACGTCGCGCGCTTTTCGGCAATGACCTTGATCCATGCCGGATGTTCCGCGATGCCGAATTCCTCGCGCAGTTCCGCGATCACTTTTCGCGCCAGTTCATCCTGCGGCAATTCCTGGTGTATGCCTTCCGCGCTGATCACTGCGGCGAGCAGACCATGCTGTCCGGCGATGCGCCCCTTGTCGAACAGCCATTGGCTGAAGCGCCGGTGCAGGCCGAGCATCGGATGGGGCAGGGAGATATGACTGGGATATTGCAGGTACACGGTGTAGATCGGCTGGTATTCCAACTTGTCGATCTGCTTAACCGTCTCCGCAAGCTCTGCGATGGGGCGCAATAATTTTGCCGCGACGGCGGGCGGAGCGGCACAAATGACGCAACCGAATCTTTCTACGTCCGATGCGGTGGTTATTTCCATGCCATCTTCGACCGGACGGAGCGCTTCCACGCCACATGCGATCAGTACCTTGCCGCCCTTCTGTTCAATAAAATCCGCGGCGCGCTGTGGGAACAGCGCGGTAAAGTTGATACGCGGCAGCAGCATGTCGCTGAATTCTTGCGACTGGTTCAGCGCGTCGCGCAGCACGTTGCAAAATACTTGCGCGGACGCCTTGTGGATCGGCGTGTTCAGCGCCGCGATGCACAGCGGTTCCCAGAGTCTTTGCGCCAGTGCCTTGTCCTGCTTATGTTGTGCGAGCAGTTCGGTGACGGTGATGTCTTTACCCTCTCTCCCGACCCCTCTCCCGCTTGCGCTAGAGGGGAGTTGAAAGTGCATGCGGCGCAGTGCGAGCATGAAGCGTACGGCGTTCAATCGTTCAACCAACGTCAGGCCGTGCGCGGTCAGCAGCGCGGCCAGCAGATGGAACGGGGCGGGCAGATGCGGCGCAATGAGCGAGAACTCGCGATGAAGATCGAGTTGCAGCGGCAAGCGCAGGAAATCCTGTTCGATATCGCCACCGACCTTTTCGATCAGGTACAGGGTCTGGCGATAGCAACCGAGCAGCAGGTGCTGGCCATTGTCGAGATGGGTGTCCTGGCAGTTCACGCCGCGCGCCCGGCCGCCAAGCTGCAGGGCACTTTCGAATACGGTCACGGGGATTCCGCAATCGGCCAGCGCGACTGCCGCGGCCATGCCGGCATAGCCGCCGCCGATCACCGCAGTGTTTAATGATTGCATTTCACGATTGCTCCCTCGCCCGCGTGCGGGAGAGGGTTGGGGAGAGGGAAATTCATTCAATTCATCAGCCACGTCTTGAAAGCCAGCCATAACTTGAAAGTGGGCGTCAGCGAGATGCGTTCCTTCAGCACGTGGCAACCGCTGGACGCAACTTCGTGCAATGTGGCCCGGTAGATCGCCGCCATGATCAGCCCGGTGCGCTGTGCTTTGCGATCCGCTGGGGGGAGATGTTCCATCGCTTGCCGGTAGTAGCGTTGCGCGCGTTCGATCTGGAACGACATCAAGTCACTGAAACCCGCGGTTTCCTTTGCATTCAATATATCTGCAGCGGTCACGCCGAACTGCTGCAATTCGTCCATCGGCAGATAGATGCGATTGCGCCGTGCGTCCTCGCCGACATCGCGGATGATGTTGGTGAGCTGGAAGGCGATGCCGAGATCGTGCGCGTACTTCAATGTCTTGCGATCGGTGTAGCCGAATATCTCCGCGGCGAGCAGGCCGACCACCGAGGCGACACGGTAGCAGTATAGTTGTAGCGATTTGAAATCCGGATAGCGCGGCTGGTTGAGGTCCATCTCCATGCCGTCGATGATCTCGAGCAGATGCTCCCGGGACAGGTTGAATTGCTTCACGATCGGGACCAGTGCCTGCGCGACCGGGTGCTGCGGCTTGCCGCCATAGATCTTGGCTACTTGCTCGCGCCACCAGTTGAGCGTGGACCGCGCCACGAGCTCATCGGTGGATTCGTCCACAACGTCGTCCACTTCACGGCAGAAAGCATAGAGCGCGGTGATCGCGCGGCGCTTGTTCCCGGACAGGAACATGAAACTGAAGTAAAAGCTGGAGCCGCTTTGGCGGGCTTTGTCTTCGCAGTACTGGTCGGGTGTCATTTTGTTGGTATCAAGTCTCCCCCTCTCCCCAACCCTCTCCCTTCAAGGGAGAGGGGTTAGTTCCGTCTCCCCACGGGGAGAGGGCTTGGAGAGGGCACCTTATCTCTTTAGAACGGCGCACTCTTGGACAGCATGATAACCCAGTCATACGGCTTCAATACCGGTCGATGGCGGAACATGTCGTATCGTGCGCTTTCGAGCTTGTCGAGGATGCGCAAGCCCCCCGCGATGATCATGCGCATCTCCAGGCCGATGCGGCCGGTGAGTATGCTGCCCAGCGGTTTTCCCGACAGCATCATCGCGCGCGCACGGCCAACCTGGAACTTCATCAGTGTGCGCCATGCATCGTCGCACATGCCTTGCGCGATCTGTTCTTCGCTGACGCCGTATGACGCAAGTTCATCCAATGGCAGGTAGACGCGCCCGATCGAGTAATCCTTCGCGACATCCTGCCAAAAGTTGATGATCTGTAAACTTGTGCAGATCGAATCCGAGTAAGCGATGTTGACCGGCGTGGCTTCGCCGTACAGGCGCAGCAGCAAGTTACCGATCGGATTGGCGGATCGGCGGCAGTAATCCAGCACTTCGCCAAAGTTGGCGTAGCGCTTCTTGACCACATCCTGCGTGAATGCATCGAGCAGATCATGGAATGGCCGCATCGGCATGTTGTGTTGCGAGATCTCCGCGGCAAGGTCCTTGAAGAGCGGGGATTCGGGTGTCTGGTGGAAGGCGATCCGTCTCAATTCCGCACGGAATTCGTCCAGCCGCCGCAGGCGTTCTTCAATCGATGATTCGCCTTCATCGGCGATATCGTCCGCAGCACGAGCAAAGTGATAGATTGCCGCGATCGGCCGGCGCAGCCGCTTCGGCAGCAAGATGGATGCAACCGGGAAGTTCTCGTAATGGCCAACGGACATGTATCAGGTCAAATCGTTTTTGTGCAGCATGAAAACATACTGATCACCGGCGCTGACTTCCAGCCAGGTGAACGGCAGATCGGGGTAGGCGGCTTCCAGCTTGTCACGATTGTGGCCAATCTCGACGACCAGCATGCCGTTCTCGGATAGGTGCCGAGCGGCATTATTGAGGATGTTGCGGGTGGCATCCAGTCCGTCAAGGCCGCTTGCTAGCGCCAGTTTCGGTTCGTGCATATATTCCTGAGGCAACGATTTGACCGATTCTGCATCGACGTAGGGCGGATTGCTGATGATCAGATCATATTGTTTGCGATCCAGTTTGGCGAAAAGATCCGATTCGATGAGATTTACACGGTCCTGCAGATTATAGTCAGCCACGTTGCGCTCGGCGACTGCCAGAGCAACCTGAGACACGTCCACGGCATCAACGAGAGAACTGGGGAAGGCGTGCGCGGCAATGATGGCAAGGCATCCGCTGCCGGTGCATAAATCCAGAACGTTGGATATTTTGTCCGGCGCGGCGATCCATGGGCCGAGTTGCCGGAAAAGCAATTCTGCGATGAAGGAGCGCGGCACGATGACGCGCTCATCCACATAGAAACTGTATTCGCCCAATATTGCCTGATGGGTAAGATAGGCCGCCGGTATGCGGTGTTCGACCCGCCGATGGATGATGTTCAAAACTCCGGCACGCTCGCCGTCGGTCAAACGCGCATCGAGAAACGGTTCGAGCCGATCCAGCGGAAGATGCAGCGTATGCAGGATGAGATAGGCGGCCTCATCGTAGACATCGCTGCTGCCGTGCCCGAAATAAAGATTGGCTTCATTGAAGCGGCTCACCGCGAAGCGCAGAAGGTCGCGCACGGTGTACAGGTTTTGAGCAGCCTCGGAAAAATAACCGCTCATTTACCCAGCAAGATCTCAAGAGCCTGTTGATAGGTGCGCTTGAGCGGTTCGATGTCGGCCACGCCCACGCATTCATTGAGTTTGTGTATTGTCGAATTCAAAGGCCCGAACTCGATCACCTGCGGGCAGATGGCGGCGATGAAACGCCCGTCGGAGGTGCCTCCGCTGGTGGAAAGCTCCGGCGTGATTCCATAACACTGTTCGATCGCGCGACTGATCGCGGCGACCAGGCTGCCTTTGGCCGTGAGATACGGTTTGCCCGAGAATTCCCACTCCAGGTCATATTCCAATCCGTGCTTGTCGAGTATCGCGTGGACTCTTTCCTTCAGTCCCTGTTCCGTGCTGGCGGTGGAAAAGCGGAAATTGAACCAGATCTCGACCGTGCCTGGCACGACATTTGTGGCACCGGTGCCGCCATTGATGTTGGAGATCTGAAATGAGGTGGCCGGAAAATACTCGTTGCCGTCATCCCAGGTGGCGGCTGCAAGTTCGGCGATCGCCGGCGCGGCCATGTGGATCGGGTTTTTCACCAAATGCGGATAGGCGATGTGCCCCTGCACGCCCTTGACGGTCAGCGTGCCGGACAGCGATCCGCGCCGCCCGTTCTTGATCATGTCGCCGACCTTTTTGTTCGAAGTGGGCTCGCCGACGATGCAGAAATCGATCAGCTCTCCGCGCGCCTGAAGCGTTTCCACCACGCGGACCGTTCCATCCACCGCCACGCCTTCTTCGTCGGAAGTGATCAGCAGCGCAATAGAACCGTTGTGTTCCGGATTCTGCGCAAGAAACGCTTCGATCGCGGTGATGAAGGCCGCAATGGAAGTCTTCATGTCTGCCGCCCCTCGTCCGTACAGCATTCCATCCCGTATCGTGGGCTCGAACGGCGGGCTGAACCATTTCTCCACCGGACCGGTCGGCACCACATCCGTATGCCCGGCAAATGCCACGACGGGACTGGTTGTTCCGCGCCTGGCCCAGAAATTGTCGACATTGCCGAAGCGCATCCGCTCGATCCTGAAGCCGAGTCTTTCCAACCGATCCACGAGGATGTCCTGGCAACCTGCGTCATCCGGGGTGAGCGAACGGCGCGCGATCAGGGTTTTTGCAAGTTGCAGGGTATCGGACATGATGAATATCAGGGATGCAGATTGAAAATTTTGGAATAAACAGCCTCGTCAAAACCGACTTGCAGCAATTTGCCGTTTTGCTCCAGCACCGGGCGCTTGATGACGCTGGCCTTTTCCAGCATCAATGCGAGCGCGGATTTCGCGTCATGGATGTCCTGCTTGCGCTGTTCCGGCAGGCCGCGCCAAGTCAGCCCGTTGCGATTGATCAGCTTGGTCCAGTCAACCTGTGTCAGCCATTTTCGGGCAGTGGCTTGATCAAGTCCGGACTTCTTGAAATCGTGAAATTCGACGGCGATCCCATTTTGCGCAAGCCATTCCCGCGCTTTCTTCACCGTGTTGCAGTTGGGTATGCCATATAATCTGGTTTCGGGTACGCCCTTCATTTGGGTTCATTCAGGTTCAGCTTGATGCCGGCAAAATCCGCACTGGACGCCGGTTTTTTTGGAGCGGGATCGGAACCGAATACCGGCACTTTCTGGGTGTCGGTGCGCTCCGAGAAATCCAGCAAAGAAGCCAGGTTGCTTGCGGAATCGGCGTTGCGCAACGCTTCTTCCTTGGAGATCAACTGCTTCTTGAACAGTCTGTATAGCGCTTGCTCAAAAGTCTGTGAACCCGCGGAAACGCTCTTCTCGATGGATTCGCGAATCTTGTCCAGTTCGTCGTTCTTGATCTGATCGGCAATCAGCGTGGTGTTAAGCAGGATTTCCACTGCTGGCAGCAACTTGCCATTCACGCCGCGAATCAGGCGCTGCGAGATCACCGCGCGCAGGCACATCGACAAGTCCGCCAGAACGCCCCTGCGGGTTTCGTAAGGAAAGAAATTCACGATGCGGTTCAGGGCGTGATAACTGTTGTTGGCGTGCAGGGTGGTCAGGCACAAATGCCCGGTCTGTGCAAAGATCAGCGCGTGTTTGAGCGTTTCCCGATCGCGCACTTCACCGATCATCATCACATCCGGGGCCTCGCGCATCCCGCTGGATAATGCACTTTCATAGGTGCGTGTATCGGTGCCGATTTCACGCTGGTTGACGATGGATTTGCCGTGGCTGAAGTAGTATTCGATGGGTTCCTCGATGGTCAGAATATGGCCGCTGATCGAGTTGTTGCGATGGTCCAGCATCGAGGCCAGTGTGGTGGATTTTCCCGAACCGGTCGCGCCGACCACCAGCACCAGACCGCGTTTTTCCATGACCAGTTCTTTCAGTATCTCCGGCAGGTGGAGTTCCTCGTAGTTTCCGATCCGGGCCCGGATATGGCGGATCACAATGGCCACATCGCCGCGCTGGCGGAAGACGTTGACGCGGAAATTGCCGATGCCTGGCGCGCGAAACGAGAAATTCATCTCCAGATGGGTTTCAAACGCGGCGATCTGTTTCGGGGACATCATCTCATAGGCGATGCGCTTCACGACATCGGCTTCCAGAATCTGCGCGTTCACTTGCATGGTTACGCCGTCGATCTTGATGTTGACCGGCGCACCGACCGAAAAGAACAGGTCTGAAGCCTGTTTGTTGGCCGCCAGTTGGAGTAATGGTGTAACTATCATCGTGTGCTCCTTAAATTCCAAAGTTTCGTTGCCATGCTTCGTTGTGCTCATACATCCTGCTTGCAGACAAGCTGTAAGCGGCGCGGTGATCTTTGGTTCCGGCGTCACGCCGCCGTTGTGGCGTGAGTCTTCCCCGCAACACGTTGTCCCGCCCATCTTGTCTGGCTTGGAAATCTGAATTTTAAGGAGCAAACCATCTTCCCTTCAATCAAATCCCGCGCAGCAATTCGTTGATCCCTGTTTTGGACAAGGTCTTCGCGTCGACTTTCTTCACGATCACCGCACAATATAAGCTGTAGTTGCCGTCTTTGGAAGGCAGATTGCCGCTGACAACCACTGAACCCGATGGTACCCGGCCGTAGTGAACCTCGCCGGTTTCGCGGTCGTATATCTTTGTACTCTGGCCGATGAATACACCCATCGAGATCACCACGTTGTCTTCCAGGATCACGCCTTCCACGATTTCGGAGCGCGCACCGATGAAACAGTTGTCGCCGATGATCGTCGGGTTGGCCTGTACCGGTTCAAGCACTCCGCCGATCCCGACGCCGCCGCTCAGGTGCACATTCTTGCCGATCTGCGCACACGAGCCGACCGTTGCCCAAGTATCCACCATCGTGCCTTCATCGACATAGGCACCGATGTTCACATAAGACGGCATAAGAACCACGTTCTTGGCGATGAATGCCCCCTTGCGCGCAGCAGCGGGAGGCACGACCCGAAAACCGCCCTCGCGAAAATCACGGCTGTTGTAGTCGGCAAACTTGGAAGGAACCTTGTCGTAATAGTTGGTGAAGCCACCTTTGATGAAGAAGTTATCCTCCAGTCGGAACGACAGCAACACGGCTTTTTTCAGCCATTGGTGGGTGATCCATTCACCGTTGATTTTCTCGGCTACGCGCAGTTTGCCCTGGTCAAGCTGGGTGATGACGCTGTCGATCGCTTCCTTGAGTTGTGCATCGGCATTGCGCGGAGTGATCTCGGCGCGGCGTTCAAAATTTTGCTCGATGGTCTGTTGCAATTGATCCATGACGATTTCCCGTTAATTTGTTAATGGCTGGAAGTTTTATTTCGCCGATGGCACCTTGATCGGCAAATAGTTACAGACTGTCGGCTGCCAGCTGCCGGGTATACTTTACTATGCGTTTTGCGGCTTCCACGGTCTCTTCAGTGCTTGCAACCAGTGCAATACGAACAAAATCCTTGCCGGGGTTTATCCCTTGCGCGCTGCGCGCAAGATAGCTTCCCGGCAACACAGTTACATTATAGTCTCGATACAAGCCCTGCGCGAAGCTGGTGTCGGGAATCGGGGTTCGTAGCCACAGATAGAAACCCGCTTCCGGCATGGTGACTGGCAGCTCGGATTCCAGAATCTCGACCACTTTGGCGAATTTCGTGGCATACAGGCGGCGGTTTTCATCCACATGGATTTCATCACTCCAAGCGGCAATGCTGGCGGCTTGTATCGGCGGGCTCATCGCCGAGCCATGATAGGTGCGGTAGAGCGCGAATTTCTCGATGTATTTGGCATCTCCAGCTACGAATCCGGAGCGCATTCCCGGTGCATTGGAGCGTTTGGACAGGCTGGAAAACATCACCAGATTCTTGTAATCGCTGCGCCCCAATAGATGGGCGGCCTGCAGTGCGCCCAACGGCTTTTCGGAAAAATAGATCTCGGAGTAACATTCGTCCGAAGCGATCGCAAATCCATAGCGGTCGGACAACTCGAACAATACTTTCCACTCTTCCAACGGCATCACCCGTCCGGTTGGATTGCCCGGAGAACAAACATAGACCAATTGGGTGCGTTTCCATATATCCTCGGGCAATTGGTCAAAGTTCAACGCGAAATTGTCTTCCGGCAGCGTGTTGAGGAAGCTGGGCGTGGCTCCGGCCAGGAATGCCGCTCCCTCATATATCTGATAGAACGGATTGGGGCAGACGACGACCGGATTGTCTTTGTTGCGGTCCACTACAGTTTGTGCAAAGGCGAACAGCGCTTCACGGCTGCCATTCACCGGAAGGATCTGGGCGTTTGGGTCAAACCCCGGCGTCTTGGCATCGAGCATCGGAATGCCGTAGCGTGCGGCAAGCCAGGCAGCGATCGTATTGCGCAGGGTGTCGCTTCCTGCGGTTATGGGATAATTCGACAACCCGTCGAGATTGTTAGCCAGAGCATCGCGCAAGAATTGCGGGGTGGCATGTTTCGGTTCGCCGATGGACAGGCTGATGACACGATAATCCGTGTTGGGCTGGACTTCGCGGAACAACAATGCAAGTTTTTGAAACGGATAGGGCTGGAGTCGATTGAGGTCGGGATTCATTGACTGAATACTGGGATCGAAAAGAAAGTTGCGCATTATATAAGGGCCTGGCCGGTGCCATCAAAACAATATGCATTCCCGATTGCCGGAATCTTGAGCGGCGCGCTGGTCTGGGGCTTGATCTGGTATCCGTACCGGGTGTTGCAGGAAACGAATGTTTCCGGGCCTTTGGCAACCCTGATCACTTATCTGCTGGCGATGTTGTGCGGTTCGTTCATGTTGCCAAGCGTCTTGCGCGAATTGCACTTGTACTGCAAAGCCGGGACCGGTTGGTGGGCGGCAGCTCTGGTGTTGAGTGCGGGCTGGGCGAATCTGGGTTATGTGCTCGCGATGCTGCATGGCGAGGTGATGCGAGTATTGTTGCTGTTCTATCTCGCGCCGCTGTGGACGATCCTGTTTTCCTACTGGTTGCTGGGGGAGCGGCTTGATCGATACGGTTACATGGTCATCGCGTTGTCCTTCAGCGGCGCGGCGATCATGTTATGGGAGCCGCAGCTCGGATTGCCGTTGCCGAAAAATCTTTCCGAATGGATAGGGCTGACAGCAGGCATGAGTTTTGCTCTCTCAAATGTGGTCTCGCGTCGAGCAAAACATTTGAATGTAGAGACGAAGACTTACAGTGTATTGCTGGGGACGGCGCTGCTGGCCATGCCATTATTATGGTGGCAGGGTGGAATTCCCGCCCAGTTGCAGGCGGTGGACGCTGACAACTGGCTGATGCTGGGCTTGCTCGGCGTGACATTGTGCGCAGTCGGTTATGCGGTGCAATTCGGAGTCACCCATCTGCTGTCCAATCGCGCTATGTTGTTGTTTTTGTTTGAGCTGGTGGTTGCCGCAGTTTCTTCATATTTTCTCGCCAGTGAAGCAATGCAACTGCGAGACTGGCTGGGGGCGTCGCTGATCGTTTCGGCCAGCTTGCTTTCAGGGCGGCTATATGTCGTTTCAAGCACTTAGTTTCAAAATTCGTATGCCTGTTGCGGGAATCCATCAGGATAATTTTATGAAATATTATTTAATTATGTAATATACTGAATCAGCCCGATTCCGCGAATTAACCGAGAATTTAATGCGCTGATTATATTAATTAAGATGAAAAGCATTCCGACAGCCGCCGAGATAAACAATCTTTTCGCAAACAGTGATCCCGGCACTGTTTGGACCAAGTCTGCCGGGATTCTCAGGCGCATCAACCCCGTTTACGACACTACCCCGATTAAATCCGTATTTGATGACATCATGAGCCTGTTCCGCGGCGATTATCCCGGCTACAGCTCTATCAAGACGCTTTACCATGACAAACCGCACACACTGGATGTGTTCCTGTGTGCGGTCAGACTGATGCACGGGGTGCATCTTTCCGGCACCCGTCTTAGCGACGAAGAGTTGACGCTGATCATGATTGCCACGCTGATGCACGATATCGGATATTCGCAGCTCGAAGGCGAAGAAGGCGGAACCGGAGCACAGTATACACAGACGCATGTCAAACGCGGCATCGCATTCATGAAGAAATACATCGCCGAACGGAATCTGCCGGCGAAATTTGCCATTACTCTGGAACCGATGATCAGCGGAACCGACGCGGCGCTGAAATTTCCCGAGATCGGTTTTCCCGATGATCGCACACGTCTGCTTGGGCAGATCGTTGCAACTGCCGACCTGACCGGCCAAATGGCCGACCGCACCTACCTGGAAAAATTGCTGTTTCTGTACCTGGAATTCAGGGAAGCGAATTTCGGCAACTACCAGAACATGTATGATTTGTTGCGCCAGACTAGTTCGTTCTACGCGACGACCCGGGAAAAGCTCGATGGCGCGTTAGGCGGCATGTACACGAGATTCAGTTTTCACTTCGAGGACGTGATGGGCGTCGACAACAATTATTATCTGGAGTCGATCGAAAAGAATATCGCCTATCTGTCGAAAGTGGTTGCGTTAAACGAACAGGAGTATCTTTCCATGCTCAAGCGCGGAGGGATCGCGGAAAAATCCCGGGTATTGGTTGCGCATCTTTGAAATTGATCGCATACCGGATTTCTTCCGTGTGTTCCTCCAAATAACCTGGCAACGATTTGCGGCAGGTTATGCAACCGTCACCTTCTTGTCCAGATACACGTCCTGAATCGCATTCAATAACTCCACACCATCTTTCATCGGTTTCTGAAACGCCTTGCGCCCCGAGATCAGACCCATGCCACCGGCACGTTTGTTGATCACGGCGGTGCGCACCGCCTGGTGCAGATCATCCTTGCCCGACTCGCCGCCGGAATTGATCATTCCCACCCTCCCCATGTAACAGTTCGCGACCTGATAGCGCACCAGGTCGATCGGGTGATCGGTGGTGAGCTCGCTATACACCTTGGGATTGGTCTTGCCGAATTTTATGGCGTTGTAGCCTCCATTGTTTTCGGCCATTTTCTGTTTCACGATGTCGGCATTGATGGTGACAGCGAGGTGGTTGGCCTGCCCGGTGAGGTCTGCCGAAACGTGATAGTCCTTCTCGGCAGTCTTGAATGCAGGGTTGCGCAGATAAGCCCACAGTATCGTCGCCATGCCCAGATCGTGCGCATGCTCGAACGCTTCCGAAACTTCCAGTATCTGCCGGCGCGAATGTTCCGATCCGTAGAACACCGTTGCGCCCACCGCCACCGCACCCATCCCGAACGCCTGATCGACGCTGGCGAACAGCGTCTGGTCGAATTCATTCGGGTAGGTGAGCAACTCATTGTGGTTGATCTTTACGATGAACGGGATCTTGTGCGCGTAGCGGCGCGCGACCGAAGCCAGCACGCCGAGCGTGGAGGCCACGGCGTTGCAACTGCCCTCGATGGCAAGCTTGACGATACTATCGGGATCGAAGTAGATCGGGTTGGGCGCGAACGATGCGCCTCCGGAATGTTCTACTCCCTGATCCACCGGGAGCAGAGACAGGTATCCGGAGTTGGCCAATCGACCTTGACCGTACAAGGTTTGCAGACTGCGCAACACTCCAGGCTTGCGGTCCTTGATTGACACCACACGATCCACGTAATCTGGTCCCGGCAGTTGCAAGGATTCCTTGGGGATTCCTGCGCAGCGGTGTTGCAAAAGATGTTCCGCTTCTTTGCCAAGCAATTGCTCGATGCTCGTCATGGCCTTTCTCCTCGTGTCTGGAATGTAATGGTTAATGCTACTCCTTCATATGCTCAAGTAAACACCCCGATGTGTATAATTCTGCGGGTTCCATCATCCTTCATCGAACCAGATGCAACAGCTCATCATCGGCACTCCGCTCACTCCTTCGGCGATCCGCGTCATGTTGCTCGGTAGCGGAGAGCTCGGCAAGGAGGTCATTATCGCTCTGCAACGACTCGGCGTGGAAACCATCGCTGTGGATCGCTATGCCAACGCTCCGGGGCACCAAGTCGCGCACCGCGCCCATGTCATCAACATGGCCGACGGCGCCGCGTTGCGCGCGCTGGTCGAACAGGAGAAGCCGCATATCATCGTTCCGGAGATCGAAGCCATCGCAACTTCCATGCTTGAGGAGATCGAGCGTGAAGGGCTGGCACGCGTGATCCCGACCGCGCGTGCGGCACGCTTGACGATGAACCGCGAAGGCATACGCCGCCTGGCTGCCGAGACCCTGAGCCTGCCAACATCGCCGTTTAGATTCGCCGATAGTCTGGAGGAACTGCGCGCAGCGATTGACTCCGGCATCGGCTATCCATGCATCATCAAGCCGGTGATGTCGTCTTCGGGCAAGGGGCAGTCCAAAGTTGAAGCCCCTGGCGAGGTGGAAGCCGCGTGGAATTATGCCGCCAACGGCAGCCGCGTGAACCAGGGAAGAGTGATCGTCGAGGGGCTGATCAATTTCAATTATGAGATCACCCAACTCACCGTGCGCGCGATCGGTGCGAACGGAGAAATCGATACGTATTTCTGCGAACCCGTCGGTCACGTGCAGGTGCACGGTGATTATGTCGAGAGCTGGCAGCCGATGGAGATGTCCGAATTGGCCTTGCAGCGCACGCATGACATTGCCAAAGCCGTGACGGAAGACCTCGGTGGTCTTGGCATTTTCGGCGTGGAACTATTCGTCAGGGGGAACCAGGTCTGGTTCAGCGAAGTCAGTCCGCGTCCACACGATACCGGCATGGTGACGATGTGCTCGCAGGTGCAGAATGAATTCGAGCTTCATGCCCGCGCGATCCTCGGACTGCCGGTGGACGTCAGCCTGAAGGCACCTGGCGCTTCCGCGGTGATCTACGGACAGCATGAATCGAAGGGCATCGCCTTCAAGGGCGTAGCGGACGCGCTGCGCGTGCCGCAGTCCGATATCAGATTGTTCGGCAAACCTGAATCTTTCACCAGGCGGCGCATGGGTGTGGCGCTGGCGAATGGCAAAGACACCGATGAGGCGAGGGCCCGTGCCAAACTCGCGGCGAACAGGATAGTCCCGGTCAAGGCGCGATGATCACCGGTATATTGCATGCTTCGTTTATAACCTCTGACCTGGTCAGGGCAAGGGCATTTTACGAAGGAGTTCTCGGTTTGCGTCCTGATCCCGCCCGCCCGAAGATGAGCTTTGACGGCGTATGGTACGGGATCACGCCAACCCAGCAGATCCATTTGCTTTTGTTGCCCAATCCCGAAGCCGGGTTGCAGCGTCCGACTCACGGCGGGCGCGACCGGCATGTAGCCCTTGCCGTATCCGACCTTCCTAAATTGATCGAACGTCTGCATCAGGAAGGAATTGGGTACTCGCTCAGCCGGTCTGGACGCAGTGCCCTGTTTTGCCGCGACCCGGATGGAAACGCACTGGAGTTTATCGGGATCCAATAAATGAGTGGATGTACCCGCCTTCGACCCTAAGCGGAAATAAAATATTTCCCGAAAGCTGCTATTCAGAGCGCATGGAAAACCGAGTATCGACTCAATGTGTGAGAACGGACCTCGCAAAAAATAATCCAGACCATTTCCGGAAGCAGCATGTGGTTATTCGATGGGCCATTTCTCTCATTTCTTGGAAAAATAGCGATTTCTTTCCAAATATTACATTTCTCTGTCCTACCCTGGCATTTTAATATATTCGCTGCAAAGCAGTATTCTTGCGGTTTCTCACGATAATTATTCATTGTGGCATGCAATATGCGTCATAGCCATCAAGCCTGCAATTCAGAATGGGCAACTACAAGCTGTCATGTGGAAAACCGTTAGGAGAGGTGTCATGAAGATGGGCATAAACAATTCAGAAATCGAACAAGATGCGATGGAAGTACAGTATGGCGAGGAGATACTGAGTGCCGGCTGGAATCCTGCCGTCGAGAAAGTTTGCGAACTGGTGCTGGGTTCTCCGACTGAGGCAACACTCATCACTTCGGTCGCTACAACAAAATGACTGCGCTAAACCGCCGTTGGTTGATTGTTGCGTTCGCCTTGTCGATGGTATTCCTGTTGGCAACTGCGTTTGCGGCGCTCCAACTGTTTGCAAATCTGCAGCGTGAAAGGCAGACGAATGCCCGGTTGCTTGAGATCGTGCGCAAACACGATGCGAAGCATCTTGAATTTGCGGCGTACTACCATTCTCACCACAAGCAAGGCAGTCATTCCTGAACGCTCCTCACTGCGTAAAGACTTCCCGGTATAGGTTCGGCAGAAGCCCCTTGTAAGGGGCAAGGCGGGCTGTGGTTCCGGATGTCACGGCGCTGGATTCGGAAATTGCTTGTGCACGCCCTCGATCTTCTCCAGCACTTCTGCCGATAACACCACCTCCGCGCTGTCCAGATTCTCTTTCAACTGATCCAGGTTTGTTGCGCCCAGTATCACGCTGCTGGTAAACCATCTGGTTCGTGCAAATGCAAGTGCCATGGTCGCCGGAGACAATCCCGCTTCCATCGCGATGCGCACATATTCTTTGCTGGCAGCAGGCACATTGGGTTTCGCGTAGCGCTGGCCGAAATTCTGGAACAGCGTGATGCGGCCTTTCGCATTCGGGTCGGCGAGATATTTTCCGGTCAAATGACCAAAGCCAAGCGGGCTATAAGCCAACAGGCCGACATTCAAGTGGTGGCAGACTTCAGCGAGGCCTGCCTCGAAGGTGCGGTTCATCAAGTGATACGCATTCTGCACGGTGATGATTTTCGGCAGTCCCGTCTTTTCCGCGCATCTGACGAACTCGCTCACGCCCCACGGGGTCTCGTTGGAAAGTCCGATATGACGCACCTTTCCTGCTTGTATCAATTCTGCCATTGCTTGCAGTTGCTCTGCGATCGGGGTGGAGCCGTGTTCCTGTGCGACGTCGTAACCGGTGCTGCCGAACATCGGCACGTAGCGGTCCGGCCAGTGGATCTGGTACAGGTCCACATAATCGGTCTGCAAGCGTTTCAGGCTGCCGTCTATCGCGACATGAAGATGTTCGCGATTGACACGCGGGCCGTTGCGTATCCAGGCAAACCCGCGTGAGGGACCGGTGATCTTGGTGGCAACGATCAGCGAGTCGCGCCGCTGGTTCTTCAGCCAGGAGCCGATGTAACTTTCGGTGCGGCCCTGGGTTTCGGCACGCGGCGGAACCGGGTACATCTCGGCGGCATCGATAAAATTCACTCCGCGCAATACCGCCATATTCAGCTGCGTGTGCGCATCGGCTTCGCTGTTCTGCTCGCCGAAGGTCATCGTGCCCAGACTCAGTGCCGACACCCGCAGATCGCTTTCGCCCAATCGTCTGAATTCCATGTTTACCTCCTGATGGTTGCCGCTATTCTAGAGCAAACGCAATATGCTTCATTCATTCGTCGTGTTGGCATTTGTCGCATGAAAACTCCTGTCCTGTTTGTTTTGCATGGCGCGCCCACGCTGCCGCTGGAGCCGGGTGACACCGGTGTAGCATTGCGCAAACTCGGCGAGCAGCTGCAGAGGCCTTCCGCGATCCTGGTGATCTCGGCGCATTGGGAGACACGCATTCCAACCGTGAGCCGCGCAGTGCATCCGGAAACCATTCACGATTTCAGCGGCTTTCCCGCAGAATTATATGAACTGCAATATCACGCTCCCGGTGCGCCGGAGACGGCGAAGTCTACAGCGCTTGCGCTGCAACGGGCGGGAATACCGGTGGAACTCGACGACACGCATGGTCTCGATCACGGCGCGTGGGTGCCGCTGAGTCTGATGTATCCGAAAGCGGATATTCCGGTCGCGCAACTTTCGCTGCAGCCTGACAATGACCCGGCATGGCATATTGCGCTCGGCCGTGCGTTGCGCCCGTTGCGGGAGCACGGCGTGTTGATCGTTGGCAGCGGTTCGATCTCGCATAATTTGCGCGAGCTGTTCAAACATCCTCAAGGCGCCCCGGTCCCTGCCTGGGTGACTGAGTTCTGCGACTGGATCGCGGAACGGATAGCCGCAGGCGATCTTGACGCTCTCGGGGATTATCGCGCACGCGCGCCGCATGCGGCGATGAACCACCCCACCGATGAGCATCTGCTGCCGTTATTCGTGGCGCTCGGGGCGGCCGACAAAATAGACCATTCCGAACGGCTGAACCGGGTGACGACATACGGCATGCTGGCGATGGATGCGTGGCTGTTTGATGCCGCGGCGTAGCTTGCTAGAGTCTTGCGGCGACTTCTTTCAACGCATCTTCTGACAAGTTATCCACTGCTATATGCTGCGCATTTTCGAGATTCGCATAATGCATGGATGTCGCGCGGAAGTAGCTGGGGTCATAGTGCCGCGTGAGCAGATCCGCGACCATCGTCGCGAAGTCTCCGGATCGGATCATCACGCTCCAGCTTTCCAGTTGTTTTGCGCCGTGAAAGCGGTACAGCGGTTTGAGATGTTCGATGAAGGTCTCCGGGTTCTCGATATAGTACCGGTAATCTTCCAGCAATCCCGCTACGCGTGTGTGCAGCGGTGTGTCCAGCAACAGGCATGCGCTGCCGTGCATCGCATCGAACAGCGCGGCGGGCAGCGCGACGCTGCCGATCTTCTTGCTCTCCGCTTCCACATATACGGGGCGTGACGGGTCGAAACTGCGCAGCGCTATTAACAGCAGGCTGTCGAACCACTTTTGCGATGGTTGCGGTTGTTGCGGCAAACTTCCCAGCAACGATCCACGATGTTTTGCCAGCCCTTCAAGGTCCAGTACTTGGTGTCCGGTTTGCGCCAATCCGGCGAGCAAGCGGCTTTTCCCCGATCCGGTCGGACCGCACACCACATGGAAGGTGTATCGCGCAGGTAAAATTTCCAACTGTTCCAACACGCCGCGCCGGTAAGTCTTGTAACCGCCCTCCAGCTTGTGCGCCGCCCATCCGACCTGCGCGAGGACGATGCTCATCGCGCCGCTGCGCTGGCCGCCACGCCAGCAATACACCAGCGGACGCCATGATTTTGGATGGCCATGGAAGCGCGCATGCAGATGCTCCGCGATATTCTTTGCGATCAGCGCCGCGCCGACCTTGCGCGCCTCGAACGGTGATACTTGCGTGTATATTGTGCCGACGGTGACGCGCTCTTCGTCGGACAGTACCGGACAGCTTATTGCACCGGGAATGTGGTCCTCGGCGAATTCCGCCGGAGTGCGCACGTCGATAATTTCGTCAAATTGGGCCAGCTGTGATAGGTTTGCAGTTTTGAACAACATCGTAGAAGGAATGATTTGTGACCAAAGTGAAGTTGACTCAATTGTCGCATGGAGGCGGTTGCGGCTGCAAAATTGCACCGGCTCTGTTGCAGGAGATCCTGGGTACGGCAAAAGTCAAGCTGCCGTTCGCCAACTTGCTGGTCGGCACGGAGACCAGCGACGACGCTGCGGTGTATCGCCTGAATGACAAGCAGGCGATTATTGCGACGACCGATTTCTTCATGCCTATCGTCGACGATCCGTTCGATTTCGGACGTATCGCCGCGACCAATGCACTGTCCGACGTTTATGCGATGGGTGGCACGCCGATCATGGCGCTGGCCATCGTCGGTATGCCGATCAACAAGCTGCCGGTTGAGACGATACGCGCCATTCTGCGAGGCGGCGAATCGGTATGCGAAGCCGCGAGCATCCCGCTGGCCGGCGGTCATTCGATCGATTCCGTCGAACCGATCTACGGCTTGGTCGCGATTGGCATCGTACATCCCGGCAAAATCAAGAAGAACAGCGGAGCACAGGCCGGGGACGTGCTGATACTCGGCAAGGGACTTGGAGTCGGCGTGCTGGCGGCCACGCTGAAAAAGGGCTCGCTCTCCGCCGAAGGTTATACGCAGATGATCGCCACCGCCACGCAATTGAATACTGTCGGTTGCGAATTGTCCGGTTTGCAAGGCGTGCACGCGCTGACCGATGTGACCGGCTTCGGCCTGCTCGGACACTTGCTGGAAATGTGTCGCGGTTCGAAGTTGCGGGCCGAATTGAAATTCGATCAGGTGCCGATCCTGTCCGAGGCCTTGCCGTTGGCACAACAGGGCTATGGTCCCGGCGCGATCGAGCGCAACTTGGCGAGCTATGGCCATGAGGTGAGTTTTGCCGTGCATCTGGAACCTTGGCAACACCGTCTGCTGGCCGATGCCCAGACCAGCGGCGGCTTGCTGGTTGCGGTCGCGCATGACGATGTGGATGCAGTAATGTCTGCATTCAAGAATGCTGGATTCAGGCAGGCTGCGGTGATTGGCGCAATGCAGAGCGGCGCTCCGCGTGTGGCAGTGGGTTGAATGTGACTCGATGCGGAATTGACTGTCTAATTGTGTTCTTATTTTCTCCGCATAGTCTCCAGAATCAGTAAGGAAGGAGCCGCAATGATCGATCTTTATTATTGGCCCACTCCGAATGGCCACAAGATCACGATGTTCCTGGAAGAGGCTGGCCTCGAGTACCGGATCATCCCGGTAAACATAGGCACTGGAGATCAATTCAAACCTGAGTTTCTCAAGATCAGCCCCAATAACAAGATGCCTGCGATCGTCGATCATTCCCCGCCGGACTCGGGCGATGCCATCTCGGTATTCGAGTCGGGCGCCATCCTGGTCTATCTGGCCGAGAAAACCGGAAAGTTGTTGCCCAAGGATCTGCGAGGCCGGAAGATCGCATTGGAGTGGCTGTTTTGGCAGGTTGGCGGTCTCGGCCCGATGGCCGGACAAAATCATCACTTTTCGAAATATGCTCCCGAGAAAATTACCTACGCAATCGACCGTTACGTGAATGAGACCAACCGCTTATACGGCGTGCTCGATCGCAGGCTTGATGGGCGGGAGTTCATTGCGGGGGATGACTACACAATTGCGGATATTGCCGCTTACCCCTGGATTGTGCCTTGGAAGACACAACATCAGAGTCTGGACGACTTCCAGCACGTTAAACGTTGGTTTGATGCTGTCAGCAATCGGCCAGCCACGGTTCGCGCCTATACAAAAGCCCAGCCATATTTGAGGCGATCCGAGATGACCGAAGAAAGCAGGAATATACTATTCGGACAGACTGCCGCGAGTGTCCGTGCTCGGGTTAATCCAATTGATCCAGTGTAGCCGAAAGCAATCTCCGGCAACTCACCCGATATTTTCAATTTAGTTGAGTCTGTTGCAATTCTGCTTTCGGGCAACCGACGTGCAATGTCCTGCCCTGTCGGTATCTTTTCCCGCCAATCGTCGTCTCCAACAAGTCCTCCGTAAAGCTGTTAGGACATTGACGAATCAATGATGAATTTTCGTAATTCAATACGAAATTTATCACATCTAAATTAAAATACATAATATAAACAATAAATTGTAATATTGGCACAGCTATTGCATTTATCTGGGTAACCATAATTTAGGTGCCGATGATGAGCAATATATTTCGAGAGAACGAGATCAAGACTATCGACCGTGTTTTCGAAGAAGCCAAACCGAGTTTGAACAAGAACTCTGACCGTATACCATCAAAAAGAGTATCACTCACGGGATTGACTCTGCTTTTTCTAGCCGTGTTGGAAGGGATAGCGCTGTGGTTACGTGGATAATGATCGAGCGCAAAATATTCAATGCGCCATGCGTTATTGGCGTGGAACATCAAACGGCCGAAATCCATTGCTGGGCAAGAACGTCATGAATCGCTCAGACTTGATTTCTCGCTTGGCCGAATTGCAGCCTCAACTTCAAATCAAAGATTCACAGCTTGCGGTTAAGGTGATTATTGATGCGCTGTGCGATACGCTTTCTAATGGAGGCCGCGTAGAAATTCGTGGCTTCGGAAGCTTCGCCTTGCATTACAAACCTTCACGCATGGTGCGCAATCCAAAAACAGGCGGAAAACTACAGGTGCGCTCGAAGTATGTGCCGCACTTCAAGGCCGGCAAAGGATTGCGAGAACGTGTGCATTCTGACTGATATGCCCGTCGAATCCACCCCGAAATTTACTGCTCCTGCTGCCAAGTTATGGGCTAGCGTTCCAAATAGCAGTAAGAGACTATTGCTTTCCAAGGTCTGGTGCGTCAAATGCCGCCATGAGGTTACGATCATCAATTACTCCGGGGTAATAAAAACGGGTGATTTGCTGTTAGTGGGTTTGTGCTCCGAGTGCCATGGAGATGTCGCAAAAATAATCAAGCTGGATTGAAGAGCAAGGTACATTTGGACTTCGGAAGCGTTCGTTTATGAACGGTGGCTATTCTTTTGCATGTTCCGGAATCATCAAAAATTTTCCTCTGCTTATCGAATTGCCAGGAGTGTTTTCGGTTATACGTTAAAGACTGAGAGAAGTTAATTCACGCTTTGGTTGCTTGGAACTTCATCTTTTTTTATGCACTTTGGTGCGGGGGATATTCCCATTTTGATTACGGATTCCATTACTGAGCCTCCCGTGATTGTGCATGAATATTCTGCAGAATTTGTTTTTGCTGTGTAATAGGTATTGGAATCCGTCAAATGTTTATTTGAAATTTCAATCTGGCCTGGATCTACACCGAGTAATTCACCCGTATCGATTTTAAGTCGTTTATCGGTATATGAGTCTGTGGCACATCCTGTGCAAAGAATGAGCGGATATAACAGAGCCAATATGGGAAATCTGGTCATATCATTGCCATTGGAATTTCATTTTTGCATCAGGCCTAATACTTGATCATCCGTATTATATTTTTCTGGCCACACGCAAGATGTGATTTATAGAATTTGCACCGAGGCATGTCAATTAGGTTTCGGCGTATTATTGTAATTTCCTTGATTATATTGATATATTTTATTATTTTTTCATCCATGCTTGTTTTGCGGAACCATACAACATCTGATTTCGGATGATCCAATCTGTCGTCGGTGATCTGAATATCTCATCGTACTACCGCCAGATCATCCCACTCCGTGGTGTAACGTTGCGACATATTCCTGCGCCGCGTGGTCCAGCTTTTCCTGATTCCCTCGCCCAGCAGCTGCACCGTCCCGCCGCCCATGTGTCGGTTGATGTGATCAAGTGTCGCCATCAATGAAGCGGACTTTTGCTGCGCCGCGGCATCCTCGAACAGCGTGCGCGGCCGGGCCACGGCAGCGATGATCCCGGTCAGCATCACGCCGGCTTTCTGGTACGCATAACCGTTACGGTGGATCTGCCGCAGTCCGTTCAACGCGGCGCGGCACAACAAGCGCGTGTCATCGGTGGGTTCGGGTAACGGCAACAGCATGGCCGGCTGGTATTGATGGTCTGTGTTTTTATGCGGATTGGTGCGGATATAGACCTGTATGCCGCCCGCGAGGGAATGCTGGCTGCGCAGCTTTTCGGCGGCGCGGGTGGTGTAGGCGATGATCGCCTGTTCCAGGTCTTCCAGCGAAGAGACGGACATGCCGAACGAGCGCGAACAGATGATCTGCCGGCGGGGCGGGGCGATCTCGTCCAATCCTATACAGGCTTCACCGTTCAATTCCGCCACAATGCGTTCCATCACCATGCCGAACTCGGCACGGACATGCTGGGCAGGACTGTATTTCAATTCCAGCACAGTGGCTATACCCATCTGTTGCAAGCGGACTGTGCTGCGTCCGCCCACACCCCAGACTTTGCCAACCTCGATCTTTGCGAGCAGATTGTCCAGCGCGCGCGCCGTCATCCCATTGAAATCGCAAACCCCGTGATATTGCCCCTGCTTTTTGGCGACATGGTTGGCGAGTTTGGCCAACGTCTTGCTTGGCGCGATGCCGATGCACACCGGTATCCCGATACATTGTTTGATAGTGCCGCGCATCATTTGCGCATATTCGGTGAGGCTCTCCAAGTTGGATGACTTGGGCGTGCCGGTCAGATCGAGGAAGGATTCGTCTATGGAATAAATCTCCTGACCGGGACAGTACTGCGACAACAGACTCATCACCCGGCTGGAGATGTCGGCGTACAGCGCGTAGTTGGAGGACAGGGCGATGATGCCGTGGCGCTTGGCGATGTCTTCGATCCGGAACCACGGCGCGGCCATGTTGATGCCGAGGTCCCTGGCTTCCTGTGAGCGCGACACTACGCAGCCGTCGTTGTTGGAAAGCACCACCACCGGCCTGCCTTCCAGCCTCGGCTGGAACAGCCGCTCGCAGGAGACGTAAAAATTATTGCAATCCACCAGTGCAATTGAGCGCTGCACGAGGTTATTCCGAATCAGAGTTTATGGACGTTCCAGCTCACCACACCCCAGATCGAAAAATCCTGTTCCGGCTTGATGTGCAGGTCGGGATAGTCCGGGTGTGCCGCACGCAATACCTGTCCATCCGAGGTGCGCAGCAATTGCTTCACGGTGAACTCACCGTCCAGCACAGCGATCACCACGCAACCGTGCGTAACGGGCAGGGCGCGATCTACCACCAGCAAATCACCGTCGAAGATGCCGCGCCCGCACATTGAGTTACCTGCCACGCGCATGAAGAAGGTGCTCTCGCGATGTTGGATCAAATGCTCGTCGAGGCTGAGATGCTGTTCCACGTAGTCATCGGCCGGGGAGGGGAAACCGGCAGGGACGACACTGCGCAGCAAGGCATGCCGGCGATAAAACAGCTCCTTGTTGGGATGGGTCAGCGACAACAGGCCGCGCACGGCGCGTTTGGTCTGCTTGCCCGCATTTCGGGGATGAACAACCGTCGGCCGGGTACCCGTAGGAATAGCGGACTGCATCACGGTCACTTCCGGTACTTGCGGATCAAACCAACCAATACCCCGAATATCTCCAGGATGCCTTGCGGACGAATGATCGGGTAAGCTTGGTTGGCCGGGCGCAAAATATATGTTCCGCGTTCCTTATCCAGGGTTTTCAGGGTGAACTCGTTATCCACGATGGCCACCACGATATCGCCCACACTCGCAAGATTGCGTTTTTCCACCACCGCGATATCGCCGTCATGGATGCCCGCTCCTATCATCGAATCGCCCTTGACCGGAATCAGCGTGGTCTCGGAGGGCTTGTCGATCAGCATGTCATCGATGACGAAATATTCGCCTTCGGTCGCCGACACTGAAACCGGCATTCCCGCCTGAACAGAGGATTCGGCCAGCGGACGGGCAAAAAACTGGCGGGACGGAATCCATGCGCCGTCCGGGGTGCGGTCAATGAAGCCAGCTGCATTCAAGCGGGTAAGGATGGCTTTGACCCAGGATTTGGACGCAATGCCGAACACCTCGCACAGCTTGGCGTAAGAGGGGATGTTTTTCCAATCGGCGTAATAGTCCTGAAGTTTAGCGAGATATTCGCCGTCTTTGAAGTTGGCGTCGGGATTGGACCCGGTGGCATCGGAATCAGTCATGGCAGGATTTGGACAGAACAAACGTGCTGTGTACTGTAAAGAACGAACGTTCTTTTGTCAAGGTGTGCATGGAAAGCCGGTATTGGCGCGCATCCCCAACCTGGTTTCGCAGGGGGTGTTTGCTTGAAGCGAATCGATGTCCTGCTGCAAGGAATTCTGGCGAGCCATGAATTTTGGAAGGATTGACTATCGGGATGCGGCAAAACGTTGCCGGAAGTGCAGCAAGATGTTGGAAAGGACCCGTAAAACGGAAGGGGATGAAGGTTTTGCGGGCCGGTTCCAACAAGGTTATGGAATTTTACACCTGGCTGGGCAAAGGGTCGCCTAAGGGAGGGTTCCGGCCGCTACAACATGGTGCCTGGATGGCTAGTCAGGCGACGAAGCCGGGTTAATACTCTGAATATTTCTTGGAACTGCCGCGAACCTGTTCCGCCGGATATTTCACCGCATTTTTTTCCAGCTTGCGTAACGCGGCTTCCGGCAGATCTACGCCCAGCTTGTCCGAAAGGCGCACCAGATATAGCAGAATGTCGGCCAGTTCTTCTGCGATGACAGTTTTCTTTGCTGCATCCAGGCTGTCTGACTGGGCTTCGGTCAGCCACTGGAAGTGTTCCATCAGCTCGGCGGCTTCCACCATCAGCGCCATGCTGAGGTTCTTGGGAGAATGAAACTGGTCCCAGTCGCGTTCTTCGGCGAACTTGCGCAGCTTATCGCGCAATATCATCAGATCAGAGAGGTCATGCATGGCGTCGTACCGGCGAGTGGATAATTTGCAGCTATTTTAATCCATCGGAGGATACGGCATCATGCGCAGCGGAACCCGCAAGCAGCAAGATTCCTGGCAAAAACACTTCGGTGACCAGCAGGGGTGCGCCATGCAGATAGAACAGCGAGCGTCGCGCCCACAGCCGGCGCGGTGGATTGCGCAACACTCTGGCAGAACGCTGATATAACGGATGTGTGCTGCGTAGAGCCTGATAATGCAGCGGATCGCGTTCTACCAGTGGATGCGCAAACAGCAACGCGCCGAGCGGTTTATTGCCCAGCGCGCGCACTGCCGTCCAGGCGTCACACAGACGTTCGCGGGCGAGGACGCTGTGAGCAAATACCACCGGCTGGTTGTCGGCATACAGGAACACTTCACGCGAGTATGCGAGCCGCTTCGGTGCGATCTGGAGCAGCACGGATTCATCATGTGCGATGCGCGCCAAGCCGCTGTAAATGTTGCGAACCGCAAAGTGAGAACAGCGCTGCTGAATGCGTTGTGTCAGGGAACCACGATCACGCAGCCATGGCGCAAGATCGGCTACGCAACCAAGCGTGGTGTTGCGCCAGAAGTTATCCCGCATAGACTGTCGACCCTAGCTGCCCAAAAACCCGTTGATGGCGAGAATGTCGTGAACCATGTTTGCTGTAGTGACCAATCCTTCGGCCGATTCAGGGCGTACGGATGATGGTAGATATCCAAGGCTCAAGTATAAAGAATAATAAGTGGCCGTGTTTTACTATCAGATGAATTGAACAGTTTCACCGGTCATTTGCTCATCGTGGCGATGGGTCTGCCCTTCACACTGAAACAATGGGAAAATGTGACAATGCTGCCAAGTGCTTCAGCCCGTGCTTCATCAGCGGATGGCTCTGGTTGTGCATCGGATACCAGGAATCACAAATGCAAATTGGCACATTTTCACCTTACTGCGAAATTGATTATCCGGTCGGAAACGACCGATTGAGGCTGGAATTTTCAGAGGCAGAAAAGACACTCCTGGCGACTCGTACTGAAGAGATTGCCCCGCTTCTGGCGCAGGTCGAAAACTACGCCCGCGGGGGCTGCTGGGTAGTTGGCTTCATTTCTTATGAGGCTGCGGCTTCATTTGATCATGCTCTTAAAACTCAAATGCCGGTTGCCGGCCTGCCATTGGCGTGCTTCATTGTCTATCGCAAGACTGCATCGAACAAACGGGCGCGCAGCGAATGGCTATGCGGCCCTTGGCGAGATATTCTGACCCGCACGGAGTTTGACGATGCGATTGCTGCAATCCAGCGCGGTATCAATGACGGCGATTACTATCAGATCAATTACACTACCCGACTGCGTGCACAGTTCCAAGGGGACAGCCTGGGATTTTTCGATACTCTTCGCAAGGGTCAGCCGTCCACTTATTGCGCTTATCTGGATTTCGGGAGGTTCCATGTCTGCTCGGTGTCCCCCGAATTGTTTCTCGACTGGGTTCGTGATGACGAAGGCGGGACGTTTACTTGCCGACCGATGAAAGGCACGGCTTCGCGCTACAAGGATACACTGCGGGATGCAGCTGCGGCAAAGATGCTACTTGAATCGCAGAAGGAACGGGCCGAAAACCTGATGATTGTCGATCTGATCCGCAACGATCTCGCAAAGATCGCTCACACGGGAAGCGTTAAGGTGCCCGCACTGTTTTCGATAGAGAGTTTGCCCTCTGTCTGGCAGATGACCTCGACCGTAACCTGCAAAGGCCGCGCCGGTGTCAGTCTATTCGATGTCTTGGCCGCGCTATTTCCTTGCGGATCAATTACGGGTGCGCCGAAACCAGCAGCGATGGCTGCGATCACGAAACTGGAGCGTGCACCTCGGGGCATTTATTGCGGGGCATTAGGCATTATCCGGCCTGGAGGCCATGCTCAGTTCAGCATTGGTATCCGCACAGCAGTCGTTGATACCTGGAAGGGTACGGTGGAATGCGGCTTGGGCAGTGGTATCGTGTCTGATTCAACATCTGATGGCGAATATAACGAATGGCAGGCTAAGCGCACCATTTTCGATCAATCAAGTCCGCCATTCCGGTTACTGGAAACGCTGCGCTTGCATCAGGGTCGGTACTGGTTGTTGCGAGGGCACTTGGAACGTATCGAGCACAGCGCCAAGATGCTTGGATTTACCTTTGACAAGACGCGCATCGAAGCAGCGCTCTCCAGTATGGCCCAACAGCAGAGAGAAGGGCGCGTGCGTCTACTGCTGGGGTTGGATGGCGACGTATGTGCCGAGTTTAATCCGATCAACCCGTTGCCGCAATTTCCCACCATTACTCTTGCGCCCTCTGCTGTGCAGAGTTCCAATCCTTGGCTGCGGCACAAGACGACGCGGCGTGAAACCTATACTGCGCTGGCAGTGGACGGGCCTGATATTTTCGACACGCTGCTTTACAACGAACGTGGCGAGCTAACAGAATTTACGCGAGGCAATTTGGTGATAGCGCTTGATGGGCAACGGGTGACGCCGCCACTGACTTGCGGAACACTGCCGGGAGTGTTTCGAAGAGTTCTAGTCGCTCGGAAGCGCGTCAAGGAAAGAGTCGTGATGCAAGATGATCTGGCGCGGTCAGATGCAATCTGGTTTGTAAATAGCGTGCGCGGTTTTGTTCCCGTTCGCCTTGATTCCTGCCTCGGTTGAAATGGAAAAGGCCTTTGAGAGTAGCGCAATTCGTGGCTGGCTCGATCAGGCGCAACGCCGACTGAAATTGCACTTGTTCAGCCGGGGTTGATGACCCCCCAAACGAACATCAGACAGCCGATCAGGAAGATCGACCCGACCCACCAATTGAACTTGGCAGCCATTCCGGCCAGATAACCACTCAAAGTATCGGCGCGCCTTGCTTCGCTGAACTGGAACTGCAACAGTCCGTGCCCGCCGCCCTTCTTTTCGTGCAGCCTGTTGCATGCGTCTATGCATTCGCCGCAATTGATGCAAATGTCGTCGATTTTCACATCGGTCGGGTCGATGCCGGTGATGCATGAGGTTGAGCAGTAATTGCACTTGGCGCAATCGCCGGAACGCGTGGAATCGTATTTCACGTGCAGTGCATCCCTGGTTCTGAAAATCCGCTGTCCTATCCGGTACAGGCAGAGGTAATCGCACCAGAAGTAGCGGATAACCGCGATGTCCATGAAGACAAGGATGGCCACCACGATATAGAGCTGCTGCATGAACCTTGAAATCTTGGAGGCAGAGCCGAATGTGAAGAAAGACAGGACTTCCCCGGGCGTATAGAAGAACAGGAAGGGGATTGTTGCCAGTAGCAACGACACCACAACGAAACTGGATACGAGAATGATCCAGTTGACTGCGTTGTTTTTTGCGGATGCAACCATCAGGCCTTCGCTGTCTATGTCGACATTGGCACGCTTTCCCAACATCTTGTGGGTGAGATTATTCGCCCATTCCGAGACGGTATTTTGCGGACAAGACCAGCCGCACCAGACCGTGCCTATGGTCATATAGGTGATGATCGGCGCGGTAGCGATCATGAGCCCCAGGCCGAACACGAAGAAGATATTGGACCAGCGCATCTGGTGGTCCAGGATCATGAAACTTGCTGTCGTCAGATCGATTTTAAGTAGTCCCGTCGCCGGAACCAGCACGATCAAAACAATCGTGGCGATTTGAGCGGCTCTTCTCTTCCAGTGATATTGTGGCACCTGCATGTGACGTAACTTGATTGTGATGATTCGCAACATGCGGAATTATCCGCCTCCTGCGCGGATTTTGCGAGAGTGAGCGATTTCTGCAAATAACCGCATACCAGAACCATTAGCGGCAGGTGGCAAGGGGCATGCTGACTCCCAATTGACCTGCAGTCGAAAGCAGTGCATTCTGTACTGCGATGCTTCATATGGAGTTGACATGAAAATCTTCGCAGTACTCGTAGCAATTGTTTGCATATCCGGATGCGCCCGGGAATCTTATGTGATTCTTAATACGGCCACCCCACCGTTGGCGAGCTATCGCGTTTTCGACGAATCGCGCGACGCTGTATGGGATGCGAGCGTCCTGGAATTCGGAAAGCAATCTTTCGTTATCAATAATTTGGACAAGGCATCCGGTTCGATCAGCCTCAGCTACAGCGGGGACCCGCAGAGATTCATAGATTGCGGGAATATTACTTCGCACGTCAAGGACTCGAAAGGTGAGCGTACTTATGACTTTCCGAGCACTAAAGCACAGGCGAATTACGAGGTCATGGCTGGTGACGTTTTGTTCAATATTGTTCGCAAGATGTCAGTCGAAGCTCACGTCAGCCTCGTCTTCAAGCAAGTTAATCCAAACCAGACCGAAGTGACGGCGAACACTGTTTATGTTGTTCAGAAAGATGTGATTTCCAGGAGAGCAGACAGTAATGTTTCGCAATCGTGGTCAGATAGTGTTACGTTCAGCAATCGGGGGGCCGCCTCATTTCCGAATGATGTCAACAGCGCAGCAACAACGGTATGCAAGCCGACCGGGGAGCTTGAGCGGGAAATATTGGCTGCCCTCAAGTAGCGCGTGAATCGCATTGAGTCTGGGACAATCGCTGGATGATCGGGACGAGTTTTTTTGCGGCCATGCGTAAAACCATTTTTCTACTGCTTGTTGTGAACGGCACGGCAATAGCGGACGAGTGGGTTGAGGTTAACCGCAATGTATATGCCGCTGGCTACGCAAACCCTGCCTCTATCGTCAGGGACGGCAACTTTGCAATAATGTGGACGCTGGTTGACTGCAAGGCGATGACACATTTCATTGGCGGGTATCCTTTTATGTCGATCAAATCACATGAGGAGTTCGACTGCAAGGAGAGAAAATTGCGAACCCTTGTTTACTCTTTGCACCCCGGAAAAATGGGCGAAGGCAAAGTTATTTTTAGTGATTCTAATCCCAGTCAGTGGGCGCCAGTCTTGCCTGACAGTGAAATGGTGGATTTTTTAAACATCGCGTGCGGCAGGAAATAAGCGCAATATTATTCGCGTATCGCAGAACGCTTCAGGTTAAACATATTAGAGTGCGCAATGAGAAAAGCCTTTTGGATATTGGTGCTTGCTGTTGTTTGCAGCAATGCGGCGGCGGAGTGGGTCAGGTTAAGCACTGTCCTCAACGGAAACATAACCTATTACGCCGATCCAGACACGATTTCCAGGAATGGTGAATTGGCGCAAATGTGGGTGCTCCAGGATTATGTGGCTGCCCAATCCAGCCACCAATATTTGTCCGCCAGAAGTCAGAGCGAATACGACTGCAAGAACAAAAATGTGCGTCCGATATCGATCGCATTCCATTCAGGAAATATGGGCAAGGGTGAGGTAATCGATACGGTGACGGCTCGTGATGATGCCTGGATTCCCGTTCCGCCTAATACGATGTTTGACACTTTATGGAAATTGGCCTGTAGCAAACAAATAGGCGAAATATTTTGAACAAGATAATTAAACCCGTCTAAGCGCAAAGCCCGCAATGCAATCAATTAGGGGGCCTTGGCTGAATCACTGGTAGAGACGGAGGATTGTTCGGCTTTCGCATTGTTTCCGCAAAAACTCATCCCTCAATTCATTCGGCTTCGGCAGCCTCAAGCGGCTGTAGCTTCAGCAGCCACTTTGCGGCTTAACTTGGCGATGCCAAAGTTAGCCTGCGCCGAAACACCCCACTAAGTCGCGCGTTGTCCAACGCAGGCGGTTTCGCCCACACATCCACTCGACCGAATCAAAAAAAGTACCCTTTTGGATGCTCTTCTTTAATGGCGGAGAGGGGGTCTGCCTAACCTACGTTCGCGGTAAGTCGCCACCATTCATTAAGTACCTTGTTTTATTTACCGTTTTCGCTTGACTATT
>DATKAK010000097.1:0-32881 GCA_035498295.1 Gallionella sp.
TCGTCACCATGAACATCGGCAGCAGGCTGTGGATCATCTCGGAAGACACATCCATCAGCAGACTGACGAAGCCGAGCACCCAGACGCCGCGGGGGATTTGATTTTGGCTTTTACTCATTCTGAAATGTGACTACTGGAAAGCGTAGCGAGCGCTGTCTACCCGCAACGAGGCGACCGAGCGACACCGTAATGCCAGCGCGCAACAGGTTTACAGAGATTCAAAGATGCCGGCGGCGCCCATGCCGGTGCCGATGCACATCGTCACCATGCCGTACTTTTCCTTGCGGCGGCGCAGGCCATGCATCAAGGTCGCGGTGCGGATCGCGCCGGTCGCGCCCAGCGGGTGGCCCAGCGCGATCGCGCCGCCGAGAGGATTGACGATCTTCGGGTCGAGTCCGACATCGTTGATCACCGCCAGCGACTGCGCGGCGAACGCCTCGTTGAGTTCGATCCAGCCGATGTCGTCGAGTTTCAACCCGGTTTGCTTCAGCACGCGCGGGATCGCTTCCTTCGGGCCGATGCCCATGATCTCGGGCGGCACGCCCGCGACGCTGTAGCCTAGGAACTTGCCGATCGGCTTCAGGTTGTAGCGCTTCAACGCGGTTTCGCTGCACAGCAGCACCGCCGCCGCGCCGTCCGACATCTGCGAGCTGTTGCCCGCGGTCACCGAGCCTTTTGCGGCGAACACCGGCCTCAATTTACCCAGCGCCTCGATCGACGTGTCGGCGCGCGGCCCTTCATCCTGCTCCAGTTCGCGCGACTTCGTCTTCACCTCGCGCGATGCCATGTCCGGCACGTGCTCTTCCAGCGTGTACGGCGTGATCTCGTCCCTGAACTCGCCGTTCCTGATCGCGGCGATGGCGCGCTCGTGGCTCTGCAGCGCGAACGCATCCTGCGCCTCGCGCGACACCTTCCAGCGCTCCGCCACCTTCTCGGCGGTGATGCCCATGCCGAAGGCGATGGCCATGTGTTCGTCCTGAAAGATCGCCGGGTTGAACGCGATCTTGTTGCCCATCATCGGCACCATGCTCATGCTCTCGGTTCCGGCCGCGATCATCACGTCCGCCTCGCCCAGGCGGATGCGGTCCGCCGCCATCGCCACCGCCTGCACGCCGGACGAACAGAAACGGTTCACCGTGACGCCCGGCACGCCAACCGGCAGTCCCGCCAGCAGCAAGCCGATGCGCGCGACGTTCATGCCCTGCTCCGCCTCGGGCATCGCGCAGCCGACGATCACATCGCCGATCTGCGTTGTATCCAGCGACGGCGCCTGCGCCAGCACGCGCTTCAGCACATGCGCCAATAGGTCGTCGGGACGGGTGTTGCGGAACATCCCGCGCGGCGCCTTGCCGACCGGCGTGCGCGTCGCGGCAACGATATAGGCTTCCTGAATTTGTTTGCTCATATCCACCTCCGGTGACTGGGTTTGCTCATGGCGATCTCCTGTTTCGTTTGATGACGCTACCGCTTTTCCGGCGGTATCGATTGCAATCGGGATGCGAATTGCGCATGTGTCCCGATATCGACCGGCCTGTGCCTGACCCGGGTACTCGCGGGATCCTTCCCGAGATAATTGTCGCCCTTCCAGTTGTTCGCAGGCCGGATGGGTCTGGGAACAAATCCTCCACCGCAATTTGGACAGACGTTGCCCAATATCGTTTCGACACAAGTCGCGCAAAACGTGCACTCGTAGGAGCAGATGCGCGCCTCCAGCGAATCGGGGGGCAATGGCTTGTTGCAGTGTTCGCAGGTGGGTCTCAGTTCAAGCATGAATAATCCCCGGCATTTGTTCTCTAATTTAGCAGCGCCGCCAGCCTGCGCCGGTATTCCGCCACCAGTTCGTGCTGGCCGCCCAGCAGGTTGAACACGTCGAGCAGCGTCTTGCGCCCGATGTCGTCCCTGAACTTGCGGTCGCGCCGCACGATCTCCAGCAACTGGTCCATGCCCTCGGCAGGACGGTTAGACGCGATCAGCACATTGGCGAGCTTGAACCGCGCCTCGAGGTCGTTCTCGTTCTTCGCGACGGCCGCGGCAAGCGTCGCCTCGCTCTCGCCTTCCTCGCGCATCTCCGCCAGCCGCACCTGCGCCTTGAGTTGCAGCACGCGCGCATCCTTCTGCGAAATAATTACGATGCTGAACTATTTAGCTACCAGTCTTGCTGCCAACGGTCATAGTCCATAATATTTCTGACTTGCTCTTGTGAGTCAGAAGATTTGGCTCTCTCAACAATCCGATCAATAGCAGACCGAACGATTATATGGCGCCTATGCAGCAATCGTGCCGTCTTCTTAAGTTCAGCATCGACGAGATCTAAATACTTTGGCAAGTATCTCTCTCTTATTACGTCAATTTGGTAATCAACAACATTCCTATTTGTCGCAACCGACTGCCTGAACTGAAGATGTTCGGCAGCTCGAAAACCTACACTACGTTTTGTTTCATAGGCTTCAATTAGATCACCTTGCACGATAATCAGTGGGTAATAAAACTCAATATTCACGCGTTCTTCACCTCCGAATTTCCACGACTTGAAGTGCTTATCAATATGGTAATCGGTAACATCACAAAGTTTTCGAAAAGATTCATAGTGCGAACCCTCATGCATCGCCATCCATTCATCATTGATTTTCTTGTCACCACTTTTCTTTTTGACAAATGAACAATACTGCGTTCCTATGCGTCCTTTGCAGTAATGATGATAGTCTTGCATTGCAAGAAATTCAGACAACCGCTGCCAACCATCTTCCAGTTTTTCGTTGGGTATTTTGACTGGAAGGCCGGACATTTTTACTTCTTCGTGATACAAGTAACCGACTATTGGTTCTTTCGTCAAAATAACGAGCGGCTGAGGATTATTGACGCATTCGATTAACAATGCACCCCATATAAAATCGAGTCCTTCAGTGCCGACTCGTCGCGCAGTTAAACCGAAAATATCAAACTCACGCGATATTCCTGTCTCTCGGTCTGGATACGTTGCATTTGCTTCAACATAACCCCAGAGTTCTCGCAGCTTGGATTCAACACGTAACTCCAAAAGATAACCAGAACGCAGGAGTGCATTCTTCATTTCGGCACGTGTAATTTTTTCCTTTCCCTGAGTCGTCATCAATTCCTCTACAAAGCCTAGATATTCAGAACACTATTGCGCACCCGCAACACCAGAAAAACGTCGCGAGCGATGACAGAACAAGGCGCGAAAGGATGAGGAAGCGGAGTTTACAAATGAGTAAATGAGCATTCCGAATCCTTGAGCAACACAGTTATGTCGAGCGCAGCAGTTTTTCATCAGTTCCGCAGCGGCTTTCCATGCTTCAGCATATACTCCACCCTCTCCTGCGTCTTCTCGCTCGCGACCAGTTCGAGGAAGTGCTTGCGTTCGAGGTCCAGCAGCCAATCTTCGTCGACCATGCTGCCTGCTTCCACATCGCCGCCGCACATGATCTCCGCGATGCGGCTGCCGATGTTGTAGTCGTATTCCGAGATGAAGCCGCCCTCGAGCATGTTGACCATCGCGGCCTTAAGCGTCGCGATGCCGGTGCGCCCGGCAACCTGTATCTGCCGCTGGTGCAGCGGCGGGCGGTAGGCGGTGGCGGTGAGCGCCTTGGCTTCTTCCTTGGCGATATGCAGCAACTCGAAGCGGTTCATCACGATGCGGTCCGATTGTTTTAAATAACCCATCTCGCGCGCCAGCTCGGCGCTCTTGGCGACCTCGCCCATCGCGATCTGCTGGAAATATTTCCTCAGATAGGGGAACACATCGACGCGGTTGTCGCTGGCGAAGCGCGTCGCATCGTGCGCGGCGCGCGAGGCCATCTCCTTGCAGCCGCCGCCCGCGGGCAAAAGACCCACGCCGACTTCGACCAGCCCGATGTAGGTTTCCAGCGTCGCGACCAACCTTGAACAGTGGATCGCGAATTCGCAACCGCCCCCCAGCGCCAGGCCGTCCACCGCAGCGATGGTGGGCACCTGCGCGTATTTCAGGCGCTGCGAGATGACCTGGAATTTTTTCACCACGTCCGCGACGTGCGGCACGTTGCCGGTGGCGGCGTTGACGATGTCGCCCAGCCCGCCGCCGCCCGCAATGGTGTATTTCACGCGCTGCGTCGCCCCCTTGAGCCTGCCGAACAATCCGCTGTCCGGCGCCGGTTCCTGCACGCCCTGCATCGCCTGCACCAGGTTCGCGCCGGCGGAGAACGGCGGCTCGGTCTGCCAGATGACCAGCGCCTTGAAGTTCGCCTCGGCTTCGTCGATCGCGCGCAGGATGCCGTCCAGCACTTCGTTGCCCAGCGTGTGCATCTTGCTCTTGAAACTCAGTATCGCGATGCCGTCATTCATGTGCCACATGCGGATGTCGTCGTTCTCGAAAACGGTCTCGCCGTACTGCACGGTTTCGCCGAGCAGGCGGTCGGGGAACAGCTGGCGCTGGTAAACAGGGAGCGTGGAGCGGGGTTGATAATGCCCGGAATCACCCTGTCCCTCTCCCGCCTGCGGGTGAGGGGAGTATGAACCCTGCGCGGTATGCACGCCGGTGCGACCCTCTTCCGTCACCCACGCGGGTAGCGGCATGTCGGACATCGTCTTGCCGGTCTGGATATCGTACGCGATCCATTCCGTCACTTCCTTCCAGCCTGCCGCCTGCCAGATCTCGAACGGGCCGGTGTCCCAGCCGAAGCCCCAGCGCACCGCGAGGTCGAGGTCGCGCGCGTTGCCGGCAATGTCCTGCAGGTTGACCGCGCAGTAATGGAACACGTCGCGGAACGTCGCCCACAGGAACTGCGCCTGCGGATGCTGGTTGCGGCGCAGGCCGGCAAGCTTCTTCGCCCAGTCGTGCTCGCGCAATATCTCCTTTACTTCGTCGTCGACCTTGGCGTCGGAGATTTTGTACTCCCTGGTCTTGAGGTCGAGCACATGGATGTCCTTGCCGATCTTCTGGTACACGCCCTTCTTGGTCTTCTGCCCGAGCGAGCCCTGGTCGACCAGGTACTTGAACCAGCCCGGCAATTCGTAATGCTTGTGCCACGGGTCCTCGGTGAGATTGACGCGCATTGTCTCGACCACGTGCGCGAACACGTCGAGGCCGACGATGTCCAGCGTGCGGAAGGTCGCGCTCTTGGGGCGGCCAAGGTAGCGCCCGGTCAGCGCATCGACGAGATCGAAGCCGAGGCCGTATTCCCGCGCGTGGTGCTTGGTCGCAAGCATCGAGAACACGCCGATGCGGTTGGCGATGAAGTTGGGCGTGTCCTTGGCGCGCACCACGCCCTTGCCCAAGGTCGAGACCAGGAATTCCTCGAGGCGGTCGAGCAGCAACGCCTCGGTGCCGGCGCACGGGATCAGCTCGACCAGGTGCATGTAGCGCGGCGGGTTGAAGAAGTGGATGCCGCAGAAGCGGTGGCGCAATTGTTCCGGGAACGCCTCGGCCAGCGTGTTGATCGACAGGCCCGAGGTGTTGGTCGCGAAGATCGCGTGTGCGCCGACATAGGGGGCAACTTTTTTATACAGGTCGGACTTCCAGTCGATGCGCTCGGCGATCGCCTCGATGATCAGGTCGCACTCGCGCAGCTTGTCGAGGTGCTGCTCATAGTTGGCCGGCTGGATGAACGAGATCTTCGCGGGCGACGCGGCGGGCGCGGGGTCGAGTTTCTTCAGGCCGTCGAGCGCCTTGTTGACGTTGGCGTTCTTGTCGCCTTCTTTCGCGGGCAGTTCGAACAGCAGCGTCTCGACATTGGCGTTGACCAGGTGCGCCGCGATCTGCGCGCCCATCACGCCCGCGCCGAGCACCGCGACTTTGCGGATATAAAAATTGTCGTTCATTTGTTTCTCCAGTTTGATACTTCGGGCTGCGCTCGGCCTTAACTTGCTTCACCCCTTCCCCATTGCAGGCGGAGGCTGGGATGTAGAAATGTCGCTTGGTATCGCGCAAAGATTCTACCCCCTCCCTCACCCTCCCCCTGCAAGGGGGAGGGAACCACTTCCTAATCCTCCGGCGGTACCGGCCTGGGCTTGCGGTCCTCGCCCACCGCGACATAGGTCAGCGTGGCTTCGGTCACCTTGACGCAATACGGCTTGGCCGGATCGCGCTGCGCAAAAACCTCGACCTCGACGGTGATCGAGGTCGTGCCCACCTTGACGATACGTGTATAAAAACTCACCAGATCGCCGACGAAGATCGGCTGCTTGAACACGAAGGAATTCACCGCGACGGTCGCGACACGCCCCTTGGCGCGATGCAGCGCCGGGATGCTGCCGGCAACGTCCACCTGACCCATCAGCCAGCCGCCGAAGATGTCGCCGGTGTAATTGGCATCGGAGGGCATCGCGGCCACGCGGATGGTGGGCTCGCGCTGCGGCAAAGTTGTGTGCTGATGATCATCCACGACAAGATCCTTCTTCATAGAGTTGTTTGATTTCGGCTGCAAAGCGCTTCGCGACCTCGTTGCGCTTGAGCTTCAAGGTCGGCGTGAGCAGGCCGTTCTCGATGCTCCACGGTTCATGCTGCAACAGCACCCGGTACACCTTGGCATAACCGGGGAATTCCCTGATCTGTTCGGCGATGCGCTGCAGCACCGGCTGCACGATACGCGTATCGTGCAGCGCCTCCGGCATGTCGGCGCGCACGCCCGCCTGCAGCGCAAGTTCCTTCCACCGGTCCGGATTCACCACGGCCAGCACCAGCAGCGTCGGTTGTCCTTCGCCATACACCATCACCTGGTCGAACAGGTTGTCGCGCAGTATCGCCTCCTCCATGTCGGCGGGCGGAATCTTCTCGCCGTTGGACATGACGATGATCTCCTTCAGGCGGCCGGTGATCGTGACGTGTCCGCTTGCGCCTATGCTCGCGGTGTCGCCGGTATTCAGCCAGCCGTCGTCGTCTATCATCGCTCTCGTTGCCTCGGGATTGTTCCAGTAGCCCAGCATGTTGCACGGCCCCTTCACCAGCAGCGCGTTCTGCCCGCCGATGCGCACCTGTATGCCCTCGAGCGGCGGCCCGACGGTGGAGGGACGATTGTCCTCGACGCGGTTGACGCATACCACCGGGCTGGTCTCGGTCATGCCGTAACCCTGCAACAGCGGCAATCCCAGCGCGATAAACAGGCGCGACACCTTGGGAGGGAGCGCCGCGCCGCCGCTGACGGAAAGGCGCAGCCTGCCGCCCAGTCTGTCCATCACCTTGTCTGCGACAATCTTCTTGAGCAGCGGCCACAGCAGCATCTTCGGCGTCCATGCCCCGCGCCCCTGCTGGTGTTCGAAGCGGTCCCAGCCGACCTCGACAGTCAGCGTGAACAGCTTGTGCCGCAGCGGCGGCCCCTCTTCCAGCTTGGCGTGTATCGCGTTGTAGATGCGCTCGTAGATGCGCGGCACGGAGGCCAGCACGGTGGGGCGGATGATCTTCATGTCATCTGCCAGCAATGGAATGGAACGCGCATAGCCGACTGCCGCACCGGACATCATCGCCATGTAATAACCGGCCGTGCGCTCGAAGGTATGCGACAGCGGCAGGAAGGACAGGAATATGTCGCGGCTGTCCAGCCCTTCTTCGAATGTCATCAGCGAAGCGTAAGCGTTGTACAGGATGTTGTGGTGCGACAGCATCACGCCCTTGGGTTTGCCGGTGGTGCCCGATGTGTAGATGATCGTCGCGAGCTCGTCGGGTTTGCGCGCGCGCTCCGGCGCCAATTCCGCATTTGGAGGCAGCCAGTCATCGGCGTGCCTCAGGCGCGGTTCGTCTGGCGTGGCTATCCTGTCCAGGCTGACCATGCGCTGCACGCAGCCGAGCTGGTCGCGCACGGTGCGCAACTCCTGCCATTGTTCATCGGTCTCGAACAGCAACACCATTGCCTGCGCGTTGTTGATGATATAGGCCACGTTGTCCGCCCTGTCCACGGTATACAGCGGCACCACCACCAGGCCCAGCGACATCGCCGCCTGCTCGAACATCACCCATTGCGGGCAGTTACGCAGCATCAGCGCAACGCGGTCGCCGGCGCCGAGATTCTCGCGCAGCAGCGCCGCCTGCCAGCGTGCCACCTCGCCGAGCATCTGCTTCCAGGTCAGCGACAGCCAGGCATCCCGGCGGACATCGAAATGCCGGTAAGCGACCGTGTCCGGCGTCTGCCTTGCCCGCTCGATGAACAGGCCATGCAGCGTGAGCGCCTGTTCCGGCATGATGTAGTGACTGGTATTGCCCCACATATCTGCTCCTCAGCCGAGAAAAAGGTCGCTGAACAATGGCGTGCCGGGAGACACCGCATATTGCTCGAAATCGCTCACGCCCGTCTCGCGCAGCACTTCTTCGTCGATGAAGAAATTTCCGCTGCAGGTACCGCTGTCGCGCACAAGGATCGCATGGGCGGCATCGGCCATGATGGCGGGCTTGCGCGACGCGCGCAGCACCGCTTCGGGAAAGTTGAACTCGATCGCGGCGGTGGCGATGGTGGTGCGCGGCCACAGGCAATTCACCGCGATGCCACGGTCCGTTTCTCCGTCCGCGGCGAATTCGCGCGCCATGCCCAGCGTGCACAGGCTCATGCCGTATTTCGAGAGGGTATACGCAAGGTGAGGCGCGAACCATTTGGCGTCCAGGTTGAGCGGCGGAGACAGCGTGAGGATATGCGGATTCCTTGCCCGCTTGAGATGGGGGATGCAGGCTTGCGACGCCAGAAACGTCGCGCGCATGTTCACGTCCCACATCAGGTCGAGGCGTTTGGAGGGCGTCTCCAGCGTGGGGGTCAGGCTGATCGTGCTGGCGTTGTTCACTAGCACATCGATCCCGCCGAACCGTTCCGCGGCCTGCGCCACCGCGGACTGGATCGCCTGCTCGTCGCGCACATCGAGCTGGATCGCCAGCGCCTTGCCGCCCGCTTGTTCGACTTCGTCGGCGACCGTGTGGATCGTGCCGGGCAATTTGGCATGCGCCGCTGCCGTCTTGCCGGTGATCGCCACGTTGGCACCGTCGCGCGCGCAGCGCACGGCGATCTCGCGCCCGATGCCGCGGCTGGAGCCGGTGATGAAAATCGTTTTGCCGCGCAAGTCAGTCATTGCCAGGACTCCAACCAGGGTTTCGCCGCGGAGTTGGGAGTACAGCCCCAAACAAACAGCAACGATTCCGCATCAACACACATCAACCAAACCGGCGGGACGCCTGGAACCGGGTTCAGCCGGCTGCGACCTTCACCATGCCAGAACGCCGCCGGATGCCTCGATCCCGATATAAGTCCCCGTACTGTTGGACGAGCTTGGCACCAGCAATGCCGATCCGACGGCGCTGCGGACTTCATGACCGTATCCGATCGTCAATGCAAAATTTCCCTGGGGCGGATCGCGAAATATCAGTTTGAAATTATACTCTTTGGAATCGCCGGCCACATCAATGTTGGTGCTGTCGATATCCCAACCGATGCGTTCATGGCTCGCGCTGAATATCCACGGCCATGCCGGCGAGTAGGTAAAGCCTATCCGCGCGCGATTGTTGCTTTTGTGGGCATAGCTGTAGAGTTCCCCGTCAAAATGAAATGCATATTGTTCATTGAACCGGTATGCATACATGAACCCCGGCAGCAGGTATGAATTGCCGCTGACCTCGGAGTAATTCGCAAATCGGTCCAGGTAGCCATAGGTGAACTGGCGGGCGAATGTCACGAACGGAACGAAGGTATATGCGGTGTCCCCGGGTACGGAGGTGGACCAATAGATCCTGCCCAGTCCCGTTTCGGTGACGAGCTGGGGGTTATCGGCGATTCGCTGGGGATTGATGCTGACGATGGTCTTGTTGTCGTAATAGGTCAACCCGCCGAACGGTCCCTGCCCGGTGTTCTGGGCATGTTCAGACAACGGGAACGGGAATTGGATGATGATCTCGCTCAGCGGGTTGGAATCCTTCTGCGATTTTGTTCCGATGTAAAGAACGTTCAGATTCACATCCAGCTTGTCGTTGGTGGCTGCATGGGCGTCATCGGCGTATTGAAACGCGATTACGACAAGCACCGTTGCCGCAACGACACTGAATTCGCGATTCGTACCCAATAATCCTCCCATGCCTTTCAGAACATCATCCTGACACTTCCGCCGCGCGCAACTGTTCCGGCGCGAAATCATCCACCATGATCACCTTGCGGCGCAGCGCATAGTCGCGCTCGAGTTGCAGCGCCTCTTCCGGGGTGACGAGACCCTGTTCGCGCGCTTCGGAGATGCGCAGCAATTCTTCCAGCGCTTTCAGCTTGCCGGCCTTGCGCGCTTCCTGCAGTTTCTCCTGCAGCGGCTCGCAGGCCAGCGTGCTGTCCAGGGCCGCTTCCAGCGCGCCCACGGCATCCTGCTCGTCATCGGGGAGATAGATTCCAGCCGTCAAACGATCCCGCGCCGCGCCGGGTTGCATCAACAGCGCGGCGATCTGATGCCCGATGTGATCGGATGGCGGCGATAAACGCCGTCCCAGGGGGAAAACCAGGATACGCAGCAGCAATCGTACCAAAGCATGCGGAAAGTTGTTGATCACACCGTCAAACGCCTGCTGTATCTTGTACAGAGCGTCCTGCATCGCCCAGTGCAGCAGCGGCCTATCCTCGACCGGGCGCCCTTCGTCCGCGTAACGTTTCAGAGTCGCCGAGCATAAATACAGCAGGCTGATCACATCCCCCAAACGGGCGGAGATCTTCTCGCGCCGCTTCAGCGAACCGCCCATCACCGCCATGGCGACATCCGCGCTCAACGCAAAGGCCGCGGAAAAACGCGTCAGCTGCCGGAAATAGCGATGGGTCTCGTCCCCCTCGGGAGTTTCGACGCCGCGGCCTCCGGTCAACCCGAACGCAAAGCTGCGCGCGGCATTGCTCAGCGCAAATGTGATGTGGCCGAACAGCGCTTCATCGAAATTCTGCAGCGCGCGCTTCGGGTCATGATCGTTGACCGCGGCGATCTCTTTCAGCACATAGGGATGCGAGCGTATCGCCCCCTGTCCGAAGATCATCAGCGTGCGGGTCAGGATGTTCGCGCCTTCCACGGTGATCGCGACCGGCATCTGCTGGTAGAAGCGCCCCAGATAATTGTCCGGCCCGAGGCTGATCCCCTTGCCGCCATGCACATCCATCGCGTCGTTGATGACGATGCGGCAGCGCTCGGTCGAATGGTACTTGATGATGGCCGAGATCACCGACGGCTTTTCGCCCAGGTCCACCGCCAACGCGGTGAAACGGCGCGCGGCTTCCACCATGTAGGTGTGCGCGCCGATGCGCGCGAGCGGCTCTTCCACGCCCTCGAATCTGCCGATCGGCACCTTGAATTGTTTGCGCACCCGGCTGTATGCGCCGCAGACGCGCGCAACCGCTTTCATCCCGCCGATGCTGCTGGCCGGCAACGATATCGAGCGGCCCGCGGCCAGGCATTCCATCAGCATGCGCCAGCCCTGCCCGACACGGGAGGTGCCGCCGATGATGTAATCCATCGGGATGAACACGTCCCTGCCCTGTGTCGGTCCGTTCTGGAACGCCGAATTCAGCGGGAAGTGGCGGCGGCCGATCTGCACCCCGGGCGTATCGGTGGGAATCAGCGCAAGCGTGATGCCGCGGCTGGTTTCGCCGCCGAGCAGGCGTTCCGGATCGTACAGCTTGAACGCAAGGCCGAGCAGCGTGGCCACCGGAGCCAGCGTGATATAGCGTTTCTCCCAGGTCACGCGGATTCCCAGCACATTCTGTTGCCCGGCGAATTCGCCGTGGCACACGATGCCGTAGTCCGGTATCGCGCCGGCATCCGATCCGGCGAACGGTCCGGTCAGCGCGAAGCACGGGACTTCCTGGCCCTTGGCGAGACGGCGCAGATATTTTTCCTTTTGTTCCTCGGTGCCGTAATGCAACAACAGTTCGGCAGGCCCCAGCGAATTGGGCACCATCACCGTCACGGCCGCCGTGCCGCTGCGCGAGGCCACCTTGCTCACCACTTCCGAATGCGCCTGCGCGGAAAATTCCAGTCCCCCGTACATCTTCGGGATGATCATGCCGAAGAAGCCCTTGTCCTTGATGAATCGCCAGACATCGGGTGGTAGGTCGGCGCGATTATGCGTGATGTCCCAATCGTCCAGCATCGCGCACAGCTGCTCGACTTCATTGTCGAGGAACGCCTGCTCGCGTTCGCTTACTCCGCACTTGGGGAAGGCCGCCAATTTGTCCCAATCCGGGTTGCCGCTGAACAATTCGCCGTCCCACCACACCGTGCCGGCATCGATCGCTTCCTGTTCGGTGGGGGAGATCTGCGGCAGGACTTTGCGGAACAGCTTGAACACCGTTGCGCTAACCACGTTGCGGCGCATATACGGGATGCCGAAGAGCACGATGAACAGGAACAGCGCGGCGCCCGCCACCATCAGCACCTCGTCCGAGAAGCGCCCCATGATGGCAACCACCGGCACGATCACCATCATGGCGAGCACCCAACTGGTGATCGAAGCGCGGTAAAACGCGAGCAGGATGAACACCGCAATTGCCGCGAGTAGAGTTAATGCCATATTCCCAGCTTCCCCAGATCTATTATTCAGCGCCCCGGCACTTTAACGCGATACAAACATCTGCACAACAACGAGCGTTTCATCCGCGCCGCAAAATACGGCTCATCCGCGCTCATCATTTCAATTCCGGAGGATTCAATCAGACAGGATCCGTTCGATACGCCGGTCTGGCACCAGCCAGATGATGGCGACCAACACGTACAGCGCGTCAGCCGTCCACTGATTCCAGAATGCCGCGGGGATCGCGACGGCATAGATCAACGGAGAGATCTTTCCCTTGCGGTCGATGCCGACCGCTTTGGCAAGCAGCGATTCCCTGCCCCCGCACGCCTTGATGATGCGGCCCTGCAAAATCCAGTACGCGATCGCCGCCATCAGCAACACCACGCCATACAGCGCCGTCGGCAACGCGGCGTAATGGTTCTCGCCCATCCAGCCGGTCACGAACGGGACCAGCGACAACCAGAACAACAAATGCAGGTTCGCCCACAGGATCGCCCCATTGACACGCTGCACCGTATGCAGCATGTGGTGATGGTTGTTCCAGTAGATGCCGAGGTACACGAAACTGAGCACATAACTCAGGAACACCGGAAGCAACGGCAGCAATGCTTCCCAATCCGAACCGTGCGGCACTTTCAGCTCCAGCACCATGATGGTGATGATGATCGCAATCACGCCGTCGCTGAATGCCTCCAATCGGGTCTTGCCCATCGCTGTCCCTTTCGTTGCGGATCTAACGTGTCCTGCCGACCGCCTCTTCGACGCGTTCCACCGCGATGATTTCCAGACCCGCTATCTTTTGCTTCGGCATATTGGCCCTGGGAATGATCGCCTGGGTGAACCCCAGCTTGGCGGCCTCCTTCAGTCGTTCCTGGCCGCGCTGAACCGGGCGCACCTCGCCGGCCAGACCCACTTCGCCGAACACCACGAGCTTTTGCGGAAGCGGCTTGTTCTTGAGCGAGGACACGATCGCGAGCAGCACCGCGAGGTCGGCGCCCGGTTCGGTGATCTTCACGCCGCCCACCGCGTTGATGAACACGTCCTGGTCGAAACAGGCGATGCCCGCATGGCGGTGCAGCACGGCCAGCAGCATCGCCAAACGGTTCTGCTCCAGTCCCAGTGAAAGACGGCGCGGGGTGGGCGAGTGCGCCTCGTCGAGCAGGGCCTGTATCTCGACCAGCAGCGGGCGCGTGCCCTCCTGCGTGACCATCACGCAGGATCCGGCGACCTGAGTGCCATGCTGCGACAGGAACAGCGCGGATGGATTGCTCACTTCGCGCAGGCCTTTCTCAGTCATCGCGAACACGCCGAGTTCGTTCACTGCGCCGAAACGGTTCTTGAACGCGCGCACCAGGCGGAAACTGGAATGGGTATCGCCCTCGAAATACAGCACCGTGTCCACGATGTGTTCCAGCACGCGCGGTCCGGCCAGCGCGCCCTCCTTGGTGACGTGGCCGACCAGGATCATGGTCAGGTTGCTGCCCTTGGCGACACGCGTGAGTTGCGCCGCGCATTCGCGCACCTGCGATACCGAGCCGGGCGCGGAAGTCAACTGCTCGGAATATATCGTCTGGATGGAGTCGATCACGACCACATCGGGCTTTTGCTGCGCGATGACAGCCTGGATCTTTTCGAGCTGGATCTCCGCGAGCAGATGCATGGCATGCGCATCCAGCATCAGTCGCTTTGCGCGCAATGCGATCTGCCGGGTGGATTCCTCTCCGCTGACGTACAGCACTTTCTTTTGCGCAGACAGATGCGCGAGCGTCTGCAACAGCAACGTGGATTTGCCGATACCGGGATCGCCGCCGATCAGCACCACCGCGCCCTGCACCAGCCCGCCGCCCAGCACGCGGTCGAACTCGGTGATGCCGGTGGGTGTGCGCGGCACTTCCGCCGCCTCCACTTCGGCGAGCATTTGCACCTTGCCGGCCGACGCCAGCGCGCTGAAACGATTCCTGCCGCCAGCCGCAACCTCGGCCACGCTCTCCACCAGGGTGTTCCACGCGTCGCAGTGCGGGCATTGTCCCTGCCACTTGCTAACCTGCCCGCCGCATTCGGTGCAGGAATAGATCGTTTTTGTTTTCGCCATGCATTCCCTATGGCATGGGCCTATGGCAGATCATTTGCCCAGCAATTTGTTGTAGGACATGGCTTTCACCATTACATCGATGTAGGAAGCGATCAGGTTCTGGTCCGTGTCGCCCATCACGGTTTCGGAGAGAGCCGTCCAAACGAGTTTATCGTCGCCGGTTGTGTAAAGATTGGTCTCAACCACCGCGTATTGGTCCTCGGCCACGTAGCCCGGAGAATACATATACATGTTGCTGTAACCATATCCATAATAGCCCGACCAGGTTCCGTAATAGGGCGGCGGCGCATAGGTGGTTCCGGGCACATAGACCTGCACGGTCTTCTTGTTGACCAGCCTGGTGATCAGCACGGAATCCGCACCCAGTTCCTTCACCTTGGCCGCGATCGCGGCCTGGTCGTTCTGCTGCAAGTCGGGAAGAACCGTATAGCTGGCGATCGCATCCGTGCCACGCGCCTTGATCTGATTCACGAACTCATCCTCGAACAGCCTGCGGATCTGCGGCCGTTTGGCCACCCCGATCACCAGGATCTTCTCAGGGCGCGCCTGGTAGGCGGGATCTTTCCAGACCGAGGTTAGCTCCGTCGTCGCGCATGCGGCGGCCAGGATCGCGCCCGCCAACAATATGCCGAATCTGCTGATCATATTTCTCATGATATCCATCCCTCGCTCAAGTTCAAATCGATGTTTCATGCATACGCCGTTTCACCATGCCAGGGTTAATGTTTGTCGCCTTCCATCATCCATGCTTGGATTTCCCGGAACAGGTCCCGCGTGAAAATCAACCGTCGGATTACGGCCACCTCAGGCAAATTCTTCGATCTTCTCCTCGAACTCTTCAGCCGCAAGCGGCTTGCCGAACAGGTTGCCCTGGAAGACGGCACACCCGTGCCGCTTGAGGAAATCGTACTGCGCTTCGTTTTCCACTCCCTCGGCGACCACTTCCATGCCCAGGTTGCCGGCCATGCCAATGATAGCCTGCACGATGACCGCATCGGAGGATTTTTTGAAAATATTCTGCACGAAAGTCTGGTCTATCTTTACCTGGCTCAGCGGCAGTTGCGTCAGGTAAGCCAGCGAAGAATAGCCGGTGCCAAAGTCGTCCATGGAAAAATGCACGCCGATCTGCTCGAGCGCCTTCATCTTGACGATGCTGTCGCTGACGTTGTTGAGCACCAGGCTTTCGGTCAATTCGAACTTGATCCGGGCCGGATTGATCGCGCTCCCCAGTATCGCTTCGCGCACTTTCTCGACAAAATCGGGCTGATAGAATTGCCGGACGCTGACATTGATCGACAGACACAGCCTGTTGGTACGGGAATCGTTCTCCCAGGCCTTGATCTGGGCGCATGCCTTTTCGATCACCCATGCGCCGATCGGCATGATCATCCCGGTATCCTCGGCGATGGGCACGAACTGCGCCGGCGAGACCAGCCCTTTTACGGGATGTTGCCAGCGCAGCAATACTTCCGCTCCGACCAGATGGCCGTTGCGATCGACCTGCATCTGGTAATACAGTTTGAGCTGCTGTTGCGGCAATGCATGCCTCAATTCGTTTTCAAGGGTGGCGCGGGCTTCCATGATCGCCTGCATTCCGGGATCGAAGAAACAGAAACTGTTGCGGCCATGCGCCTTGGCCTGGTGCATGGCCGTATCGGCATGCTTGAGCAGCTCCTCCAGGGAGAACTTCTGATCGCAAAAAAGGTTGATGCCGATGCTGGCGGATGAATGATATTCATGGTCCCGCAGGATATAGGGATGATTCAGGGCGATCAGGATCTTTTTGACCACGGTTTCCACCTGTGCAACGGCCTGCTCATGCTCGGCGCCCAGCCCTTCCAGAATCGCGATGAATTCGTCCCCACCCAGGCGTGCCACTGTGTCGTCGATGCGCACACAGCCTTTCAGGCGTTTCGCGACTTCGATCAGCATCAGATCGCCCAAATCGTGTCCCTTGGTGTTGTTCAAAGCCTTGAAGTTGTCGAGGTCGATAAACAATATGGCGCCATGATGATTCTGGCGCATCGAGTTGTTGAGCATGTAGGACAAACGCTCGAGCATCAGGCGGCGATTGGGCAGTTTGGTCAACGGGTCATAGAAAGCAAGATTGTGGATCTCTTTGGCGTCGCGCTTGTTCTGGGAAATGTCGGAAAAGGTGCCGATGTAGTTGGTGACCTGCCCCTCGGCATTGGTGACCGCAGTGATGGTGCACCATTCGGGATAAGCCTCTCCATTCTTGCGCCGGTTCCACACTTCGCCCTGCCAGTACTTGTCGCGGGCGACGGCGGCCCACATGTCATGGTAAAACTTGTTGTTATGCCGCTCCGATTTGAACATGATCGGTTTCTGCCCCTTGACCTCTTCGGCGCTGTAGCCGGTGATCCGGGTAAAGGCCTGGTTGACGCGCAGAATCTCCTTGTTCGAGTTGGTAACCACAATGGCTTCCTGAGTCTCGAATGCCTTCGCGGCAATGCGCAGCTCCGAGGTGCTGGCCTCCAGCCTGCTGGAACGATCGCGCAATTCCAGGGCCAGGCTGACGCTCATCAGCAGCACCAGCCCCAGAAAAGCGAAACCCGCGACATAGACGGAATGGATCATCCCGTGATCGATCAGCGCCCCCCATACGCTTGCAGCGATCAGAAGAAACTGGCAAGTCGCGAGGAACATCGCCATGCGGTGTTCGCCGCGGCGGTATTGCAGCACGCTTCGCCACAGCACCCAAACAATGACGCCGAAGCCGACAGCCCTGAATACAACATTGCCCAGGCCTGCAGTCGTGGAGTAACGGGCCAGTGTCTCGCCCCAGGGCAGTTGCAACGGCTCGATCATCTCCAGGGTATTGAAACGCAGGCTGTATGGAGTCGTCCAGTTGAATACCAGCATTCCTCCGTACAACAGAACGACCAACGCAAGCCAGAGTTTGAATCGCTGCTGGCCGGTATAGCGCGCAACGAAGATGAAAAATGCGGGGAAGAATATAGTCAGGAAGGTAATTTGCCAGAGCTGCGCGGTGGCCGCATCGGATGTCGTTTCAGCCAAATAATATTCCGCGGCGGTGAGCTGGAATCCCGCCGCGCAAAAGCACATCACGGCAAACGCCAGATATAGCGATGGCTGGCGCACCACCAGTCTCATCACGACAAAAAGGATGCCGGTGAACAACGCGATCCCCGCGCTGACAAAATAGGCGGGAATGATGATCGATGTATTGGCCAGATTCGAGGCTGTTTCCATTTTGCGGCTATTTCACCAGGCTATCGGGCAACCGCCGAGTTGTGAATTTCAGAGACAATGTCGCCGGGAAGAGTGGCCGCATTTTACAGCAGCCCGGGTCGCTTTCCAAATTTGAAAATGTCATGTCATAGAACGCCAAGGAGCACTCATACCCGGATTGATTTGAGCCCATACTCGGCATGAAACGGGAATTCGGCATTGATGGAAACAGAGCCGGTTACTGGATTTACGGTCCATGGCGAACCTCCTCAGAAACGATATGCGGCAGGCGAAAAGGCCGAGTTACTTGCCCAGCAAACCCAACCCGATCATGTTGCCCACCATCACGCCGATGTAGTTCTGGATGGCGACCTGTTTCGAACCGCCGATACCGGTTTCGGACGAAGCCGCCCAGACCAGTTTATCGCTCTTGGCCTCATACAGATTGGTTTCGATCACAGCGTACTCGTCCTCGGCAATATAGCCCGGCGTGTACAGGTAGCGGTAACCATATCCGTAATAGTCCGGCCAGTATCCGTAATAAGGCGGAGGAATATAGGCGGTCCCGGGCACGTAGGTCTGCATGATCCTCTTGCTTACCAGCCGCGTGATGAGTATCGTATCCGCACCCAGTTGTTTCACCTTGGCTGCGATCGCCTCGCGGTCTTCCTGCTGCGTGTCTGGCAGGACCGTATAGCTGGCGATCGCGTCCGTCCCGTGCGCCTTGATCTGCGAAACGAACTCGTCTTCGAAGATTCTCCTGTTGATCGGATTCCGTGCCACACCGATCACCAGGATTTTGGCCGGCCGCGCCTGATAGGACGGATCCTTCCATACCGAAGTGAGCTCTGTCGTGGCGCAGGCCGTGAACAGCAACGCCAAGGGGATCAAGGGGATCAAGTAAACCAATGGATTGCGGAAATTGCTCATCATTTTTCCTGGCTCCTTTGGTTGGGATGGACAAGCAAAGCATACGCGAGTTCATCAAGCCAGGCCATCTGGCCGGATCAAAGGGCCGCCAGACATTCGGGGTACACGCGGCACATGCCGGACGCGTGCGCATGGATGAAGACGGCAGCGATGGAATGCCGGTCCGGGAACATCACACGCTCGACTATTGGCTCGATTGCCCTGAAGTTTCCCGGCGGAAGATCTCGCCCGGTTATTTTGATTGAATATCAAGGGCGCTCTGCGTAGAATCGATTCGTCTTCGGAACATGAATCGCAGACAGCCGGGATGAATTCCCTGGCTCCGTCTACCGGCAGGGGGCCGGGTCGATCGTTCAACTTCTATCATTTACAAGGGGAATTGGAATGAAATACATCAATATATTTGCCATCGCTTTTGCACTTGCTGTTGCATTATCCCTGTCGTCATTCAGTGCATCAGCCACCGATGCGCCATCCGCCAAAGAAAGACTGGTTATTCAGGTAAGCGATGCGGATCCCGGCAAATGGAATCTGGCGCTCAACAATGCCAAGAACGTCCAGCAAGCGTACGGGGCGGACAACGTGGATATCGAAATCGTCACTTACGGTCCCGGGATAGGCATGCTCAAGCTGGATTCCGCGATAGCAACCCGGATAGATGAATCCAAAAAGGCAGGGATCGAAATCGTGGCTTGCCAGAACACGATGAAGAACATGAAATTGACGGCAGACGACATGTTGCCGAACACGAGCTACGTCCCTTCAGGAGTGGTAGAACTCATCAAAAAGCAAAAAGAGGGCTATGCGTATATACGCCCCTAGCAAACAACGGGGTTGAGCGTTCTGGTCATGCCGCCTATCATCTTTGCAGCATCAAATCCGCGCCACTGCGATCCGAACATCGACACGGCCGGACCGCATCGGCCGAGGCGGCCCCTGCCCGCCGGTTTTGACACATTTACTGTTTTGATGCAGACCAGTTATAGCTGCGCACTTTTCCCTGCTTGTCGAACTTGATTTGCAGTATTTTCAGTCTGGCATTGCTCATGTCGGCCAACTCGCCTTCGGCGTAGTAATAATCCCACTCGTCGAATCGCTCGCCATCGGTGGCCAGACTGACTCCAACGCTGGTGGGTTCGCCCAGCCAGGAGCGGATCTGTTCCTGCGTGGTGACACCCTGTTCAAGTTTGGCGGCAAATACGCCCACATCAAAATCCCGGCCCACCTTCACGGAACCGCATGCACTGAGCACAAGGATCGAAAACAACACAGCGGCAATACGTGAATAATTCTTCATGGTTCCTCCAGTTAAACAGTAGTTGCCTATCGATCGAGAGGCCAGCCTTGTAAAATCTCGTTCAAGCAAGGCGGCCGCGTGTGTCCATCATATTTAATGGTCTCCGACACCTGAATTTCCACCCTTCACCGACGCCCTCGCGTAAAATCGCTGCCTTACTATAACGCCGACATAGGCAAACAACCAACTCTATTTCAGCCCAGACAAATTCCAACCTCGTGTCCCTCGAAGTCGAACGTTTTTTTTCCGAGCAAAGCCCGCTTGCCTCCAAGGTGACGTCGTTTCGTCCGCGCGCGCAGCAGCGCGAGATGGCGCTTAAGGTCGCCGAGGCAATACGCAACAACGATATCCTGGTGGTCGAGGCAGGCACCGGCACCGGCAAGACCTTTGCCTATCTGGTGCCAGCACTCTTGGCGGGCGGCAAGGTGATCATCTCCACGGGAACCAAAAATCTGCAGGACCAGTTGTTCCAGAAAGATCTGCCCATGGTGCGCGACGCGCTGAACGCGCCGGTGTCGGTGGCGCTGCTCAAGGGGCGCGCCAACTATATTTGCCACTACCACTTGGCGCGCACGGAATCGGACGGCCTGTTCAAGACACGCGAAGAGATCAGGCATCTGGGCAAGATCAGGCAATATTCCAAGCTAAGCGAGTCCGGCGATAAAAGCGGCCTGGCCGACGTGCCGGAGAATGCGCCGATCTGGATGCAGGTCACTTCGACACGCGACAACTGCCTGGGACAGGAGTGCCCGAACCACAAGGAATGCTTCGTGCTCAAGGCGCGCGCGGATGCGATGCAGGCGGACATCGTGGTGGTGAACCATCACCTGTTCTTTGCCGACGTGATGCTGCGCGACGAAGGCGTGGCGGAACTGCTGCCCGCCTGCAACACGGTGATCTTCGACGAGGCGCACCAGCTTCCCGAGACCGCCAGCCTGTTCTTCGGCGAGACACTGTCCACTGCGCTGCTGCTCGATCTGGCGCGCGATACGCGCATCGAGGCGGCGGCAGCAGCAAAGGATTTTGCGCCGCTGCCGAAGTCTTGCGACGAACTGGACAAGGCCGCGCGCGACCTGCGGCTGGTGTTCAAGAAGGAAGGCAGGATGCCGGCTGTCGCCACCGATGATCTCAAGGAATGGCCGGGCGCACTCAAGACGCTCGGCGAAAAGCTCGCGCAGACAAGCAGCATGCTCGAAAAACAGGCGGAACGCAGCGAGGGGCTGGAGAACTGCTGGCTGCGCGCGCAAGCGCTGGCGCAACAGCTTGCCAAGTGGCAAAAGGCGGACCAACCCGATCAGGTTCGATGGCTGGAAGTGTTCCACCATTCTTTGCAACTCAACACCACGCCGCTGTCGATCGCGGAAATCTTCGAGAAGCAGATCGGCGGCAGCGCACGCGCCTGGATATTCACTTCCGCAACGCTCGCGGTGAAACAGGATTTTTCACACTATCAGGGCGAGATGGGATTGTTCAAGGCGCACACCGCGTGCTGGGACAGTCCGTTCAACTACTCAGAACAGGCGCTGCTGTATGTGCCGCAAGGCCTGCCGGATCCGAACAGCATAGATCACACCGATGCCGTGGTACGGGCCGCGCTGCCGTTGATCAAGGCCAGCAAAGGTCGCGCATTTCTGCTTTTCACCAGCCTGCGCGCGATGCAGCGCGCCTACGATCTGCTATTGGCGGAGTTCGAAACGAGCGGCTGGGACTATCCGCTGATGCTTCAAGGCGAAGGCTCTCGCAGCGAACTGCTGACGCGCTTCCGCGATCACGGCAACGCGGTGCTGCTCGGCAGCCAGTCGTTCTGGGAGGGGGTGGATGTGCGCGGCGAAGCGCTGTCGCTGGTTGTCATCGACAAACTTCCTTTCGCGCCGCCGGACGACCCGGTTCTGGCTGCGCGCATCGCGCAACTCAACAAACAAGGACACAACGCGTTCATGGAATACCAGCTCCCGCGAGCGATCATTTCACTGAAACAAGGTGCGGGAAGATTGATCCGCGATGAAAAGGATCGCGGTGTATTGATGATCTGCGACCCCCGGCTCATCAGCAAACCTTACGGCAAACGCATCTGGCAGAGTTTGCCGCCGATGAAGCGCACCAGGGTCGAGGAGGAAGCCGTGGCATTCTTCACGACCGCATGACCCCATTCGGCTATTGCCTGGGCGCTCCACCGCTGACCAGACGAACACTGAACTTCTCCTCCTTGCCCGCGTGTTTCGGGCCTTCCGCGCCGAAGCTGATCGCATACGCAAAGGGATCGTCCGGAGCGGTTCCGGGTCTCATGGTCGCTGTCCAGAAGTAGACAGGGGGGGTGGCAGGGAACAGCGTGAGATTGATGCGCGGGTTGGAACATTGGCGCTCGGCGATCGATGCCAATTCCGCGATTTTCGGCACGCGCCAGTCATGACGATTCGCAAAACCGCCGTCCTGGTTAAGTTTGTCCGCGGCATCCTGTGCGGATCGCCAGGTATAAGTGGCCGGTGTGCCGCTACAGGTTGTGCCGGTCCAGACCTGGCCCAGCGAGCAACGCATCCAGGTCAGATCCGGCTCGAGATCGTACAGTGTGCCATCGCCGTTGTCCGTGAAGCGTTCAGCTGGAGCCGACATCGGAAACGACTTGTCGCAAGTCTGTTCGGCCCAGGCGATCGAACAAGCCGATGAACCGCAGATCAACAGCACAATTGAAAATTGTTTTGCCTTCATTGCCGCACTCCCGATTTCTTGGCTTTAAAAAAACAAGCGGGCTGACCCGCTTAATGGTTTTTCAGTTAGATAGATATTAGTGCACGTAAACGCCATTGAACAGACTGTGCGCCTTCATGAAGTGATGCTATTCAAGAATTGTTTGTTGAAAATTTGATCCGTTCATGGTTCAAAAAACACCATGAACGGATCAAATCGGCATTTACCTGTCCCCTATCTTGCTATTTTTGGGTTGGGCCGGGAACAGGATATTCGTTGGAACCCTTGTCGTAACCGGCACCGGAGCCCTTCCATGGATAACCGCGCCCGCCTTTAACCACGTCAGGCGGAAGCTGCCGGGTCTGCAAACCGGGATCGATTTTCTGACCGCGGTGCGTGTTGAAAGCATAGGCCTCCATTGCGACCATTTCCGGGCTTTCGACATCCAGCGCTTGTCCACCTTGCACGACCGTGATGCACCAATTGATCATGTCACGCATAGGTGCAACCTTGCCCAGATCCGCCTGGAATTTGGGGAAGGTTTGCGGATTCGTCGCGGCCGCATCCGGATGACAATTGCCGCAAGCCAAGCCGTTGGTAGACATCGTCGCTTTGCCGCCGTGCCAGAGCTCATAGCCCTGATTCACCGCCTCAAGCAACTGCTTCTGCATATCGGCCAGTTCGGCTTTGTCATACGGCTCTCTGGCCAGCGCGGGATTGGATGCAAGCATCCCGAGCAATGCCACCGGAGTGATCAATCCCATCACAACACTTTTAGTATTCAATTTCATCTCTCATCCCTCCTTAGATTTTGAAGCCGTTTTTCATTTCCTTAGTCAACATGTCCCCGAGCGGCTCGTACTGCATCGTACCTTTGAAGCCGGCCTCCAGGTCGATACGCTGCGTGCCTTCACCGTCGGTAAAGTTGGCGGGATCCGAACGGAGCATTTGCGACCAGGGATAAGCCATCTTGGTATCAGGATAAGGCCATGGCCAGGAAGTGGACAGCGTCCCGACAGAGGACATATTGCCGATCTTGTTGTAAACCGTCTGGTGGACATGCCCGTGGAACGACATCACGCGCTCGAATTTCTTCAGGATGTCGCGGATCTCCGGCGCATCCTCGGTCTGGAAATTCCAGCGGGGATAATAGTCCCACAGCGGTGAATGGGTGAAAACGACGACCGGCGTATCCGATGAAAGATTCTTCACGTCCTTCTTCAGCCAATCGAGCTGTTCTTCCCGCACGCCCCACGGACCGGCGATCGGGCTTTCTAGCATCATCATCGTGCTCATCCTTTCTTCTGCAGACATTCCGGCTTTGGTCCAGAAATCCCGCACCAGAATGGAGTTCATCCCGATGAAATGCACGCCCTTGTGGTCAAAAGACCAGGTCGGACTGCCGAAATGACCGCGCCATGCAGCTCCCATATCCAGATACCAGTCGTGCTCGCCGGGTATGTAATGGACAGGCATCGTCAGTTTGGAAAGGATCTTCATCCCCTTCTTCAACTGAGCATCCTCACCACTCTGGGCAATATCGCCACAGTAAACGACAAAATCCGGAAGCGGATTCATTTTCATGACTCGATCAACCGCTTCGGCCATGGTGCCGTCAAACCTGTGGTTGTCTGCGGTGTAAAGGTGTGCGTCAGTCAGTATCGCAAACCGGAACGGGCTGACTTTGCTTTTGCCGACTGCCGCCTCGGCCACTTGCACCATTCCCAAATTGGTGCCGACCGCAGTCGCCATCAACGTGGCCAAGCCGGCCTTGCCGCTGATCGTAAAAAAATCTCTCCTGCTCATTTTGTCTAAGTCAGTCATATCTTTTCTCCTCTTTCGTGAAATATGCCCCCTTTATTTGCACTAGCGGGCGCCACAACAACTCACTTGCTTAAACTGTATTACGGTATTTGTTTAATTGCCGATGACCCGACATCATAATGTTTGCCGGCTCATCAACGCTGGCGATTTAAGTTCAATTTCCTTACCTAATCTAACGAATTGTTTGAATCGGGACCATCGACGGAGTCAATCAGGCGTCGGAAGAGAGACAATACAATGGGTTAACAACGCGAAAATGGAAAGGCGACTTACTTATAGTCTTTATCAATCGGAGCCATTGAAAGAATCAATTTTGCGTTATTGTTCCATTGTTTTTAGAATGGTTAATAAATTTACGATTGATTTCAAAGCTCCGATTGTTTCCGTAAATGGTGCCGGCGCAGGAAAGGCATTTTGGTCAATACGAGTCCGCAATATTCTGGGCACATGAAGTACTTCGGATTCCTATTCCCGCAGTTTCACTACGGTGAGCTTCTCAATGTCAATCGGAAATAATCCGATCAACGCAGCGAATGAAATTGTATGGAAACTTACAATCCATTTTATCTAAGGCAAACCATGACCTTGCAGGAATTACGATACGTGGTGGCGCTGGCGGATGCAGGACATTTCGGCCGTGCGGCCGAGGCCTGCTTTGTCAGCCAGTCAACGCTTTCCACGCAGATCAAGAAGCTGGAGGATTATCTCGGTGTCGCGCTGTTCGATCGCAGCCTGAAAAACGTGACGCTTACGCCAGCCGGCCACGATATCGTCGACTCGGCGCGTCACATCATCGAAGAAGCCAATCGCATTTGCGAATTATCCAAACAGACCAAAGATCCGATGGTCCGCTCCATACATCTTGGCGTCATTCCGACGCTGGGCCCTTATTACCTGCCTCATGTTCTGCCCTTGGTGCATCAACATTATCCGAAATTGCGCCTGCTGTTGCGCGAGGAAATGACACCGCATGTGCTTGCCCACTTGACCGAAGGAAAGCTGGATGCAGGATTGCTGGCCCTGCCCTTGCCGGTCATCGATCCCGCGATGGAAACCGTGCCGCTATTCATCGAACCGTTTCTCGCGGCGGTCCCCGCAGAGCATCCGCTTGCGGCCGCAAACGAGATACGTCTCGATGAGTTGGTTCATGCCGGACTGTTTTTGCTGGAAGAAGGGCACTGCCTGCGCAACCAGGCGCTGGAGGCTTGCCAGCTGGAGGGACTCGAAAATGAAGAGATACGCGCGACCAGCCTGGAAACCCTGCGCCAGATGGTCGGCATGGGGCTCGGAGTCACATTGATCCCGGCGCTGGCAGGCATGCAGTCCCACGATGTCGGCACCCGTGTCGCGCTGCGCCCGCTCGCATCCCCGGGCGCATCACGCATCATCGGGCTGGTTTGGCGCAAGCGCTCGCCCATCGCACCCACGATGGAAAGTCTGGCGAAATTCCTGAAAGACAAGTTGCCCCCGGGGACCCTGGAGGCCAATAAATAGATGAAACTTTTTAACGGGGTAGCATCTCTATCTACATTGTCAATTCGAACCATCTAAATTATTTACTTTTTATAATACCGGCAAAATAGTATGCTGTGGGCCATGGCTCAAGATCACTTGATCGATAGTCAAATTTATTTTTATCAACCAACTATGAGGTGAAAATCATGAAACTGAAAGGAAGCAAAACCGAACAATGCCTGAAAGACGCCTTCGCGGGTGAATCCATGGCCAACCGGCGCTATCTGTATTTCGCAGGCAAAGCCGACATCGAAGGCTACAACGATGTATCCGCGCTGTTCCGCTCCACCGCCGAGGGAGAGACCGGCCATGCGCACGGACATCTGGAATATCTGGAACAGTGCGGGGACCCCGCCACCGGTTTGCCGTTCGGCAGCACGCAGGACAATCTGAAAAGCTCGGTAGCGGGCGAGACTCACGAGTACACCGACATGTACCCGGGCATGGCCAAGACCGCGCGCGACGAAGGCTTCAACGAAGTTGCCGACTGGTTCGAAACGCTGGCCAAGGCGGAGCGTTCCCACGCCAACCGTTATCAGAAAGCGCTTACCGAGTTCAAGGCATAAACCTTGGTTGTCGACTCCGATCCGGCCGCGTAATTCGCGGCCGTATTTTTCCCGATTTTGAAATTTGCACAGGACGAAGACATGGCCGCCCCAACACGCGAAGGAAATCTAGAAGCCCCTACCCGTCATCCGCTGGACTGGAAGAGCCCGGATTTTTACGATGAAGAATCTCTGTACAAGGAGATGGAACGGGTTTTCGATATCTGCCACGGCTGCCGGCGCTGCGTCAGCTTGTGCCAGTCGTTTCCGACGCTGTTCGATCTGGTGGATGAATCTTCCACGCTGGAAGTCGACGGCGTGGCCAAGGCGGATTACGTCAAGGTCGTGGACCACTGCTATCTGTGCGATCTATGCTACATGACCAAATGCCCCTATGTTCCACCGCACGAGTGGAATGTGGACTTTCCCCATCTGATGCTCAGAGCGAAGGCGGTCAAGTACAAGAAGGGCGAAGTGAAATTGCGCGACCGCGTCTTGACCAGCACCGATACCGTTGGCAGCCTGGCGGGCATTCCGGTCGTGGCCCAGGTGGTCAACGCGGTCAACAGGATCGGAATCGCACGCAAGGGGTTGCAGGCTGTCGCGGGCATTCATGCCGATGCGTGGCTGCCGGAATTCAACAGCAATCCGTTGCGTAACCGCATCGCCGGGCACAGCAGCTCTACACAGGCCGAGCCAGCTGGAATCACCAAAGGAAAGATTGCGCTGTTCGCAACCTGCTACATGAATCGCAACGAACCGGGACCGGGCGAGGACTTCGTCGCGGTGTTCGAACACAACGGCATCCCCGTGCGGCTCGCGCAACAGGAACGCTGCTGCGGCATGCCCAAGCTGGAACTGGGCAATCTGGACGCGGTTGCAAAGGCCAAGGAGTTCAACATCCCGGTGCTCGCCAAACTTGTGGACGAGGGCTGGGACCTGACCGCGCTGGTTCCTTCCTGCGTGCTGATGTTCAAGCAGGAACTGCCGCTGATGTATCCGGACGACCCCGACGTGCAGAAAGTGAAGGAAGCATTCTTCGATCCGTTCGAATACCTGATGCTGCGCCACAAGGAAGGCAAGCTCAAGTCGGACTTCAAGCAACCGCTGGGCAAAGTGGCTTACCACGCCGCCTGCCACCAGCGCGTGCAGAACATCGGCCAGAAGACCCGTGAAACCCTGGCGCTGGTGCCGGATACCGCCGTGGAAATCATCGAGCGTTGTTCCGGCCACGACGGCACTTATGCCGTGAAGAAGGAATTTCATGATTCGGCCATGAAGATCGTCATGCCGGTGGTCGATCGCGTGAAAAAGGCGGAAGCGCAACATTACGGCAGCGACTGCGCGATGGCCGGCCATCATATTGAGAACGGCCTCAAGGATAGCCGCGCGCCGGAACATCCGATCACCCTGCTGCGCCTAGCTTATGGGATATAACCCCTTACGCAATTTGAATAGAACAGGAGAACAATATGTCCAACGAAGGCTACCATGAACCAGTCGAACAGCTCCGTGCCGAGACCCGTGACATGCATCGCGCGATCGTTTCCCTGATGGAAGAGCTGGAAGCAGTGGACTGGTACAACCAGAGGGTCGATGCGTGCAGCGATCCGAAACTGAAGGCGATCCTCGCGCATAACCGCGACGAAGAAAAGGAACACGCGGCTATGGTACTGGAATGGATCCGGCGCCGCGACCCGCGTTTTGACAAGGAGTTGCGCGACTATCTGTTCACCGACAAGGAGATCGCACATGAATGATTTCAGGCACGGAGACCCACCCATGGGCAAGCTGACACGAGACGATCTTTATTCCCTGGAAAAATATGCCGCCGTCCGCACCGAGTTCCGCGCCAGGGTCATGGACCACAAAGCGAAGCGCAGGCTGGCGATCGGCCCGCATGCCACGCTGTATTTCGAGGACAGTCTCACGATGCAGTACCAGGTGCAGGAAATGCTGCGCCTCGAGCGCATCTTCGAGCCCGAAGGGATACAGCAGGAACTGGACGTCTACAACCCGCTGATACCCGACGGCAGCAACTGGAAGGCAACCTTCATGGTGGAGTATGAGGACATAGAGGAGCGCCGTGCCGCGCTGGCCCGCCTGAAAGGCATCGAGAAGACCGTGTGGATGCAGGCTGAAGGATGCGGTAAGGTCTATGCAATCTGCAACGAGGACCTGGATCGCGAAACCGAGGACAAGACAGCCGCGGTGCACTTCATGCGCTTCGAGCTGTCAGCGGAAATGATCGCGGCGATCAAGCGCGGCGCGGCCGTGCGGGCCGGTATAGACCATCCCGGCTACCACGAAGAAGTTAAACTGCCGCCGCAGGTGCGCAATTCGCTGGCCGGCGATTTGCGTTGATACACTTCTGGCAATCATCTTCCGATAAATTTTTGGCAGTTGCCGTTTCATTCAGGGAGAAATTATGGGTACTTTGAGCATCTGGCATTGGCTGATCGTATTGTTGGTGGTCGTAATGATTTTCGGCACCAAAAAACTGCGCAACATCGGCAGCGATTTGGGCGGCGCGGTAAATGAATTCAAGAAAGCCATGGGTTCCGAAGACCAGGCTGTATTGCGGATCAGGGAAGGTGTGCGAGACGACTCAAACAAAGCCCAAGACAACAAGTCCGCCAACGCATAAGATTTTCCCGCGCCCGTAATTTACACCCCGTTCCGGCAGAACGACACAAATCCTGCGTAGGGTAGGCCGTTATCGTGCGGCAGACACCCCATGAATAGGCAGCACCAGCTTGGCCACCAGACCGCCCGCGGCATTATCTTCCAGGATGAATTCCCCCTCGTGCAAGCGCGCCGCCCGTTCGACGATGGCCAGCCCCAACCCTGATCCTGTCGAGTTGCTGCGTGCGGATTCCAAACGAACGAATGGACGTTTCACGGCGCCGCGTTGCGCGGCAGAGATGCCGGTGCCGCGATCCCTTACGGCGAGGACAATCTTGTCTTTCTCCTGTTCGAGATGTACCGTGATTTCACCCCCGCCGTGTTTGATGGCATTATCCAGCAGGTTGCTGAGCGCGCGCTTCATCAGCAACTGCCTGAGCGGAAGAAGATGCACATCATGCAGATCGAGCGACAGCGACCGGGCCTGCCCGGAAAATTGCTGCGATACTTCCTGTACCAGCGATTTCAGATCAGTGGATTGCACCGATTCGGTCTCATCCAGGCGGGCATAATCGAGAAATTGCTGTATCACCGCATCCATCTGTTCCACATCGGCAGCCAGTCCGTCGCGCAAAGACTCATCCGCGCTCAATTCGGCGGCGATACGCACCCGCGCCAGCGGGGTGCGCAAATCATGCGAGATGCCCGCCAACACCAGCGCGCGTTCGCGTTCGTTGGCCGAGAGATCGGCGGACATCTGGTTGAACGCGCGCGTTACCGTGACGACTTCCTGCGCCCCTTTTTCCGGCAGAGGTTGCGGCCATGTGCCCTGCCCGACCTGCACGGCAGCCTGGGCAAGCTGTTTCAGCGGGCGGGCGACCTGGCGCGCGATGAAATAGGCACCCGGCAAGGCGAGCGCGAAAACCCACACGACCCATGGCAGCAAGATCTGGTAGAAGGAATGCTCGATGCGTTCCTTGGGAAGCGCGATCCAGAACTCTTCGTCGTTGATGAAGAAACTCACCCACAAGGCTTCTTGCCCGTTGAGTTCCGACGCGAAACGCGTATTGCTGCCCAGGCTATCGCGCACCTTTTTTGCCATCATGCGCAATTCCGCCGGATGTTCGGGCAAAGGGGTGAGCACATCGCCGGCTTCCGCCATCTGCACGTGCAACCCTTCCGACTCCGCCAATTCAGCCAGCAGCGCGGAACGCCACTGCGGGGCGGCCGACAGCACGGCAGCCCGGGTCAGATTGACCACCGACACGACCAGTTGAGCCAGCTGCTTTGCGCGCGGCTCCTGCTGCACGTGGCGAAGTATCACCACGGAAACCGCGAGCGACAGCGCGATCAACACTACGATCAGCAAGAATGAGCGGGCGAGCAGGGATCTTGGCTGATTAATCAATGAAGCCTCCAAAGATTCAGGGTTCGCCCAAATGCAAGGCGTGGAAAACGAAGTATCAGTGTAGGGTAACCTTTAGGTTGGCCGGAACCAAAACATTTCGCCGCGCTGCATATGTTTCATAGGTAAGCAAGAAAACCATAGTTTCAGTGAACGGTATCCTTTAGGTTAGCCGTAACTAAATTTTTTTCGCAACACAGCGGCTGAGATGAAATGTAGATTTTTAGAGGTTCCGTCAAGGCTTGGCCCCATCCGGCACAAACACATAGCCGTGCCCCCATACCGTCTGGATGAAGCGCGGGTTGGCAGGGTCGGGTTCGACCAGTTTGCGCAACCGCGAAACCTGCACGTCTATCGCGCGATCAAACGGATCGTGGTCTCGTCCGCGCGCAAGATCCATCAGTTTGTTGCGCGAAAGCGGCTCGCGCGGATGGCTCACCAGCGCCTTGAGCAGCGCGAACTCACCGGTTGTCAGAGAAATCTGCGCGCCGGATTTTATCAGCATGCGCGTGGCAAGATTCAATTCGCAATCGCCAAAAACAATGCGCCTTTCCTCGGAATCGGGCGCGCCTACGGGTTGCAATCCCTTGCGCCGCAGCACCGCGTTGATCCGCGCCACCAGCTCGCGCGGATTGAACGGCTTGGGCAGATAATCATCCGCGCCCATTTCCAGTCCGACGATCCGGTCGATTTCATCCCCCTTGGCGGTGAGCAGGATCACCGGGACGTTCTCGTCCGCATTGCGCAACCGGCGCAGGATGGTCAAACCATCCTCGTCGGGCAGCATCAGGTCCAGTACCAGCAAATGATAGCGCTTCAGCGCCAAAGCCTTGTCCAGCGCCTTCCCGTCGCCGACGGCCTTGGCCTCGAATCCCTGCTCCGACAAATAGCGCAACAACAATTCTCGCAAACGAGCATCATCGTCGACGATTAGAATGCGATACGGATTGGTCATATCGGCATGATACACAGAACGTACACGGGGTTGTAAGGACCCAAAAGTCTGAAACAAATATTTACATCTTGGGTATTTGGAAAAATATTCTGCTTACATTCCAATCATACTATGCGTTCGATAACCGGCGAGGCGTGAATGATTCCAGGGAGGACAATGCACAACATTTTAGCAACGTATGTTGCCGCGGGATTTGCCATGTTGTTCAGCCTTAACGCCAATGCTGCCGGCGCCGTTCCCGCGCAGGATACATCTGTCACGGCCGCGACGCGCTCGGAGAACCCGCAGGACGTTCGCAAGGAAATGCGCGACCATTGGGAGCAAATGTCGCCCGAAGAACGGGAGCAAGTGCGCAAAAAGATGAAAGACCACTGGAACAGCATGTCGCAACAGGAACGAGAGGCAAGCCGCCAGGAAATGCGCGATCATTTCAAGAATATGACTCCTGAAGAGCGCAAGCAATTCGATCGCGACATGGGAAAACAGGATGGCAGGCCACCGCCTGATGGTGATTACCCAGGCGACAGTACAGTCAATCCTGAACGCACTTCCAAGTAGAAATAAAATGCCGTCCACATAGGCGCATGGGGAATTGCTAGGTGACCTCCGCCCACAGGTCATGCTCATCGGAATCGGTAATCTTCACTTCGACAAAATCACCCACGTTTAGCTGCCGGCCATTTTCGATGTACACCAATCCGTCGATCTCGGGCGCGTCGGCGGAACTGCGCGCGATCGCGCCCTCCTCGTCCACTTCGTCCACCAGCACGGTAATGGTCTTGCCGATCTTGCACCGTAGTCGTTCCCCGCTGATCTCCTCTTGCAACAGCATCAGCCGTGCAAGGCGTTCCTGCTGTACTTCGGGAGGGATGTGATCGGGCAGTTCATTTGCCTTCGCGCCTTCGACCGGCGAATAGGCGAACGCGCCAACGCGATCCAGTTGCGCCTCTTCCAGGAAATCCAGCAGCTCTTCGAACTCTTCCTCAGTCTCGCCCGGAAAGCCCACGATAAAGGTGCTGCGCAGCGTGATTTCGGGACAGATCTCGCGCCATTGCTTGATGCGTGCCAGCACATTCTCGCTGCCGGCCGGGCGCTTCATCAATTTCAGGATGCGCTGGTTGGCGTGCTGGAACGGTATATCCAGATACGGCAGGATCTTCTCCTGCGCCATCAGCGGGATCACTTCGTCCACATGCGGATATGGATAGACATAATGCAGCCGAATCCAGGCGCCGAGTTCACCCATTGCGGATGCCAATTCCGTCATGCGGCTCTTGAGCGGCCTGCCGCCCCAGAAGCCGG
>DATKAK010000098.1:0-8013 GCA_035498295.1 Gallionella sp.
GCCCTATGTGGATTACGACGTCTGGACCGCGCTGTTCTCCAGCCAGGTGGTGCGAACGTTCACCCTGTTGTTCCTGTTGAGCCTGTTCTATCACGCGTGGGTCGGCATACGCGACATCGTGATGGATTACATCAAGCCGGCATGGTTGCGGCTGGCGATCCATGCGCTGGTGATCATCGCGCTGTTGCTTTACTCAATGTGGTCGGTAGAAATATTCTGGGGTATGTGATGGCTGTCGCTAAACGAACTTTCGATGTGGTGGTGGTCGGCGCGGGAGGCGCCGGGATGCGCGCGGCGCTGCAACTGGCGCATGCCGGCGTGAAAGTGGCGGTGCTGTCCAAGGTGTTTCCGACCCGTTCCCATACCGTCGCGGCGCAGGGCGGCATCGCCGCTTCGCTGGGCAACATCAAGGACGACAATTGGCACTGGCACATGTACGACACGGTGAAAGGCTCGGACTATCTCGGCGACCAGGATGCCATCGAATTCATGTGCCGCGCAGCGCCCGAAGTGGTGTACGAACTGGAACATTTCGGCATGCCGTTCGACCGACTGGATAGCGGCAAGATCTACCAGCGGCCGTTCGGCGGACACATGCAGGAATACGGCAAGACCCCGGTGGACCGGGCGTGTGCCGCGGCCGACCGTACCGGCCACGCGATGCTGCACACGCTGTATCAGCAGAATGTCAAAGCCAACACGCATTTTTTCATCGAATGGATGGCGCTGGACCTGATCCGCGACGAAGATGGGGATGTGCTCGGCGTGACCGCGCTGGAGATCGAAACCGGCGAAACGATGATGTTCCAGGCGCGCGCGACCCTGCTTGCGACGGGGGGTGCCGGGCGTATCTTCCAATCCAGCACCAATGCCTATATCAACACCGGCGACGGTCTGGGCATGGCTGCGCGCGCCGGCATCCCGCTGGAGGACATGGAATTCTTCCAGTTCCATCCCACCGGGGTGTACGGCGCTGGCGTGCTGATCACCGAAGGCGTGCGCGGCGAGGGCGGCTATCTGGTCAACAAGGATGGCGAACGCTTCATGGAAAAATACGCGCCGAATGCAAAGGACCTGGCCAGCCGCGATGTGGTCGCGCGCGCGATGACGATCGAGATCAACGAAGGACGCGGCTGCGGGCCGCACGGCGATCATGTCATGCTCAAGCTGGACCACCTCGGCGATGACGTGATCCGGCAGCGCTTGCCGGGCATCCGCGAGATCTCGCTGAAATTCGCCCATGTCGACCCGGCCAAGGCGCCGATACCGGTACTGCCCACCGCCCATTACATGATGGGCGGCATCCCCACGAATTTTCACGGGCAGGTCGTCGCTCCCTACAAGACCGGCCCCGACGAGCCGGTGCATGGCTTGTATGCGGTGGGAGAATGCGCATGCGTGTCGGTGCATGGAGCGAACCGGCTGGGCTGCAATTCGCTGCTGGACCTGATGGTGTTCGGGCGCGAAGCGGGCAGGCAGATCATCGAGGACCTGAAGAACAATCCGCATCCCAAACTACTGCCTGCCGATGCCGCGGAGCGCCCGCTGGCGCGCCTGGCACGCCTGGACAACCAGAAGAACGGCGAGCGCGTCACCGAGGTCGGCGATGCGATGCGCAAGACCATGCAGAAACATTGCGGGGTGTTCCGCTTTCCCGGATTGCTGGCCGAGGGTGTCGAGCAGATCAAACGGATCGCCGAACGGGTTGCGCGTACCGAGATCCAGGACAAGAGCCGGGTATTCAATACTGCGCGCGTCGAGGCGCTGGAACTGGAAAACCTGATCGAGGTCGCGCAGGCGACGATGATCGCCGCGACCGCGCGCCAGGAAAGCCGCGGCGCCCATGCGCGCGACGATTTCCAGCAGCGCGATGATGTGAACTGGCTCAAGCACAGCCTGTATTTCCGCGAAGGGAATCGGCTGGATTACAAACCGGTCCGGCTCAAACCGCTGACCGTTGAGTCGTTCCCGCTCAAGGCGCGGGTTTACTGATTAACCGTCCGGCCAAGGCCGGTCAGTTGGGAGCAGAACATGAAATTTCGTATCTACCGTTACAACCCCGATGTCGATGCCGCACCGTATATGCAGAATTACGAGCTGGACATCAGGCTGGAGGACAGCACGCAGGGAAAGATGCTGCTGGACGCGCTGCTGCTGATCAAGCAGCAGGACGACAGCCTGTCGCTGCGCAAGTCCTGCCGCGAGGGGGTGTGCGGATCGGATGCGATGAACATCAACGGGCGCAACGGGCTGGCCTGCATCACGCCGCTGGCCGGGCTGAAGGAACCGGTGGAATTGCGCCCGCTGCCCGGCCTGCCGGTGATCCGCGATCTGATCGTGGACATGACGCAGTTCTTCAAGCAATACCATTCGGTCAAACCGTACCTGATCAACAACGATCCGCCGCCCGAAACCGAGCGCCTGCAATCTCCCGAACAGCGCGCGCACCTGAACGGCCTGTACGAGTGCATCCTGTGCGGATGCTGCACCACTTCCTGCCCCTCGTTCTGGTGGAACCCCGACAAGTTCGTCGGGCCGGCAGGTTTGCTGCAGGCCTATCGCTTCATCGCCGACACGCGCGATCAGGCCACCAGCGAGCGTCTCGACGATCTGGAGGACCCTTATCGCCTGTTCCGCTGTCATACCATCATGAATTGCGTGGACGTGTGCCCCAAGGAATTGAACCCGACCGAGGCCATCGGGAAGATCAAGGATATGATGGTCAAACGCATGGTATGAGGAATGGCCGTGAAGAATCTTGAAAGGGTGCGCTGGCGCAGCCGGCGCGGAATGCTGGAACTGGACATCGTGCTGGGCCGCTTCATCGAAAAGGAGTACGCGCAGCTGGACGAAAACGGGCGACGCGCGTTCGAAGAGCTGCTCGATATGCCCGACAACCCACTCTGGGATATGATTGCGGGAAGAGCAGATCGGGGGGTTCTGCAGGCATTGCATATCGATCAGCAGGTGTTGCTGGGCAAGTTGAGGTCAATTTAGACGCCGCATAGTTTTGGAGGAACATTCATGGAAAAGAACCGGATCGCGACATTGACCCTGGACGACGGGCGCAACGTGGAGTTGCCCATCCTGTCGGGAACGCTTGGGCCGGATGTGGTGGATATCCGGAATATCAGCAAGCTCGGGGTATTCACCTATGATCCGGCATTCACCGCCACCGCCAGTTGCATCTCGGATATCACCTTCATCGATGGCGATGCGGGTTTGCTTTATTACCGCGGTTACCCGATCGAACAACTGGCGGAAAAATCGGATTTTCTCGAAGTATGCTATCTGTTGATGAACGGGGAGCTGCCGAACGCGCAACAAAAAGCGGCCTTCAGCCAGAAGGTCACCATGCACACCATGGTGCATGACCAGTTGGCGCGGTTTTACAACGGCTTCCGCCGCGATGCCCACCCGATGGCGGTGATGGTCGGGGTGGTCGGGGCCTTGTCCGCTTTCTACCACGATTCTCTTGACATCAATGACCCCGAGCATCGCGAGTTATCCTCGATGCGCCTTATCGCAAAGGTGCCGACCATCGCCGCGATGGCCTACAAATACAATACCGGCTATCCCTTCATGTTCCCGAAGAACAAATTCAGCTATGTGGAGAACTTCATGTTCATGATGTTCGCCACCCCGGCGGAGGATCTTTATGTGCCCAATCCGCTGCTGGTGCGTGCGCTGGAGCGCATCTTCATCCTGCATGCGGACCATGAACAGAATGCTTCCACCGCGACGGTGCGCCTGGCGGGATCGAGCGGAGCCAATCCTTTCGCGTGCGTCGCTTCGGGCATTGCCGCTCTGTGGGGCCCGGCGCACGGCGGCGCCAACGAAGCCGCGCTGAACATGCTGGAGGAGATCGGCGATGCGTCGCGCGTGAAGGAATATGTGCAGGGCGTGAAGGACAAGAAATACCGCCTGATGGGCTTCGGCCACCGCGTCTACAAGAACATGGACCCGCGCGCCAGCGTGATGCGCAAGACCTGTTATGAAGTGCTCAAGGAACTCAAGCTGGAGAACGACAAGCTGTTCGAACTGGCGATGGAACTGGAGCGCGTGGCGTTGAGCGACTCGTATTTCATCGAGCGCAAACTGTACCCGAACGTGGATTTTTATTCCGGGATCGTGCTGCGCGCGCTGGGCATACCGACCAATATGTTCACGGTGATCTTCGCGCTGGCGCGCACCATCGGGTGGGTGTCCCAATGGAGCGAGATGGTGGCGGATGCGGAACAGAAGATCGGGCGCCCGCGCCAGCTGTACCGGGGTGCGGCCAAGCGTGATTACGTGCCGGTGGAGAAACGTTGAACAAGCCTGTCAATTTCATGCAGTTGATGCGGAGCAATTCGCTTCTGTACGGCGCCAATGCGCCTTTTGTCGAGGAACTGTACGAGGAATATCTCGTTGATCCGAATGCTGTGCCCAAGGAGTGGCGCAGTTATTTCGATGCGCTGCCGCCGCTGCCGAAAGGCGCGCATGAGGCGCTGCACAGCCGTATCCAGCGCGCGTTTGCGGCCTTGCCGATGCAGGGCATCAATAACGTGGCCGCAACCGATGCCGATCTGGAACGCAAACAGGTCTCTGTGCTGCAGCTCATCAACGCGCATCGTTTCCTCGGCGTGCGCGTTGCCAGTCTGGATCCGCTGAACCGGTTTGCCAAACCGGTGGTCGCGGAACTTGACCCGGCCTACTACGGATTTACCGAAACCGACATGGATGCCACGTTCGAGACCGGCTCCCTGGTCGGCGCGCAGCGCATGACCTTGCGCGAGATCCTCAGGCAGTTGCGCCAGACCTATTGCGGCAGCATCGGCGCGGAATATATGTACATCAGCGATGTCGCGCAGAAACGCTGGATACAGAATCGCCTGGAAAGTTCGCGCGGCGATGCAGGATACGACGCCGCGATGCGCCGCCGCATCCTGGAGCGCGTCACCGCCGCCGAGACGCTGGAACGCTACCTGCATACCAAGTTCGTCGGTCAAAAACGCTTCTCGCTGGAAGGCGGCGAGACGATGATCCCGCTGCTCGACCATCTGTTGCAACGTGCAGGGGAACAGGGCGCGCAGGAAGCCGTGATCGGCATGGCGCATCGCGGACGGCTGAATGTGCTGGTCAATATCCTCGGCAAGCAGCCTTCCATGCTGTTCGCCGAGTTCGAGGGCATCCATGCCGAGCATCTGCCATCCGGCGACGTGAAATATCACCAGGGATTTTCGGCCACCATCGGGACGCCCGGAGGGGAACTGCATGTCGCGCTGGCATTCAACCCTTCGCATCTGGAGATCGTCGATCCGGTCGTGGAAGGCTCGGTGCGCGCGCGCCAGCACAGGCGCAAGGACCATGACGGTTCGAAAGTGATCCCGATCTTGCTGCATGGCGATGCGGCTTTCGCCGGTCAGGGCGTGGTGATGGAGACGCTGGCGATGTCGCAGACGCGCGGTTACCGTACCGGCGGCACGGTGCATGTCGTCGTCAACAACCAGATCGGTTTCACCGCTTCAGATTTGCGCGACACGCGTTCCAGCACCCACTGTACCGATGTCGCCAAGATGATCGACGCGCCGATCTTCCATGTGAATGCCGACGATCCCGATGCGGTATTGCTGATCACCGAGATCGCGCTGGATTTCCGCATGCAGTTCAACAAGGATGTGGTGATCGATCTGGTGTGTTTCCGCAAGCTGGGACACAACGAGCAGGACGAGCCGCTGGTGACGCAGCCCTTCATGTACCGATTCATCCGCCAGCATCCGGGCACGCGCGCGCTGTATGCGCAGCGCCTGGAGCAGCAGGGCGTGATCCGGACCGGCGAAGCGGACGAGATGATCGCGAAGTATCGCCAAGCCATGGATGAAGGGCACAATTCGATCCATCCCGCGCTGGATGTCGCCAAAAGCATCCCTGCAGTCGACTGGACCAGGTATCAGAAGGACGTGCCGTGGGATGCGGCAGTGAATACCGCGGTGCCGCTGGAAAAATTACAAGAGTTGGCGAAAACTCTGACCACCGTGCCGGGAAAATTCATGCTGCATTCGCGCGTGCAGAAGATCGTCGAGGATCGCGTCGCGATGGCACGCGGGGAATTGCCGCTGGACTGGGGCATGGCGGAAAACCTCGCTTATGCCGCGCTGCTCGTTGAAGGTTACCCGGTTCGCCTGTCCGGCCAGGACAGCCAGCGCGGCACGTTCTTCCACCGCCACGCGACGTGGCACGACCAGAACCGTACCGAATGGAGCGCGGGAGCATACACGCCGTTGCAGCATCTTGCACCCAACCAGGCGGATTTCGTTGTGATCGATTCCCTGCTGTCCGAAGAAGCGGTGCTGGGATTCGAATACGGCTATGCCACCGCCGAGCCGAACTCGCTGGTGTTGTGGGAAGCGCAGTTCGGCGATTTCGCCAACGGCGCGCAGGTGGTGATAGATCAGTTCATCGCCTCCGGCGAGGTGAAGTGGGGCAGGCTGTGCGGGCTGGTGATGCTGTTACCGCACGGTTACGAGGGGCAGGGCGCGGAACATTCATCCGGGCGCATCGAGCGTTATCTGCAACTGTGCGCCGACTACAATATCCAGGTGTGCGTCCCTTCCACGCCTGCGCAGATGTTCCACCTGCTGCGCCGCCAGATGCTGCGCCCGCTGCGCAAGCCGCTGATCGTGTTCACGCCGAAGAGCCTGCTGCGCAGCAAGGATGCGGCTTCTCCGCTATCCAGTTTTACGCAGGGCAAGTTCCAGCCGGTGATCGCCGAAGTGGATACGCTGGTTGCCGCCAAGGTGCGCCGCATCATTGCGTGCAGCGGCAAGATTTATTACGAGCTGCTCGCGGCGCGGCGCGCCAGGGGTATTGCCGATATGGCGATCATACGCCTCGAACAGCTCTATCCGTTCCCGCATGATGATTTTGCCGCCCAGATCGCCGCGTATCCGAACGCGACGGAGGTGGTGTGGTGCCAGGAGGCGCCGGGCAATCAGGGCGCATGGCACCGTATCCAGCATTACCTGCTGCGCCACATGCGCAAAGGCATGCGACTGGACTACGCGCTGCGCCCGTCCTCCGCGGCACCGGCTGCGGGCTATCTTGCGGTGCATCTGGAACAACAAAAGGCGGTCATTGAGGCCGCATTCCGCCCCGATCTGGATGTCAAAAACAACCCCAGGAGCAAAAAGAAATGAGCATCATCGACGTCAAAGTGCCGCAACTGTCCGAATCCGTGTCCGAAGCAACACTGCTCACCTGGCACAAGCAGGTCGGCGATGCGGTGAGCGAGGGCGAGAATCTGATCGACGTCGAGACCGACAAGGTGGTGCTGGAACTGCCCGCTGCCAAGAGCGGCGTGCTGGCCAAGATCATCAAGGGAGACGGCGAGAAGGTGGCCAGCAACGAGCTGATCGCGCAGATCGATACCGCGGCGGCACCGCGAGTCATCCCCTCTCCCTTGAAGGGAGAGGATAGGGGAGAGGGTGGAAAATCTGCCGTGCCTCCTTCGGTGCGCAAACTTGCGCGCGAACACGAAGTTGATGCCGCCAGCCTGCAAGGCAGCGGACGCGGCGGGCGGGTAACCAAAGAGGACGTGCTGAATGCGATGCAGCAGATCAATCCGCCGCAGGGCGTGCCGGCCATTGCGCCTTCCGGCAACCGCCCCGAACAGCGCGTGCCGATGACGCGCATTCGCCAGCGCATCGCCGAACGCCTGCTGCAATCGCAGCAGAATGCCGCGATCCTGACCACGTTCAACGAGGTCAACATGCAGCCGGTGATGGATCTGCGCAACAAATACAAGGACGCGTTCGAGAAGAAACACGGCATCAAGCTCGGCTTCTCGTCATTCTTCGTCAAGGCTTCGGTACTGGCGCTGCAGAAATTCCCGATCGTCAACGCTTCTGTCGATGGCACGGACATCATCTACCACGGATACTTCGATATCGGAATGGCGATCGGCAGCGAGCGAGGACTGGTCGTGCCCATCATCCGCGACGCGGACAGGTTGTCCCTGGCCGACATCGAGAA
>DATKAK010000099.1:0-17533 GCA_035498295.1 Gallionella sp.
CACATATGCTGAAATGGGCATATTGCCGAATGGGAGCAGCATCAGCACAAAAGTTGTCGCAAGCAATATTCCCAGTTGTGGTTTGTTCCATCTCGCAATGCCGGGCAGCAACAGCACCGCGGCCGCAGCCGCGCTGGCGATGCCCGCCAGTCCGGTAACATCAGTGTAGTGCGGCATCGGCATTTCTTTCGATACGCTGGTCCAGCCACGCCCGGGTGAAGCGGACATGCTTTATGAAGCTTCTGTTCCAGGTATAGGCGAGATGGAAATCACCGTTATGCGCCCGGATCAGATAGGGGTAGGAGAACTCGAAGGCGCAATTTCGATCTTCGCACTTGTTGCGCTGCGCGGACTTCGCATACGCCTCCGCATCCGTGATGCCGCTTTCGGTAATCGCGGCCAATCGGCTAACCGCTTGCAGATAGTTCGCCAGGTCCGTTGGCTTGCCGCGCTGGTCTTCCAGTTGGTAAATCGATTTCCAGGTGGCGCCGCCGTCGGATGAGACAACCAGCGACAGAGCGTCCCGGCCGTCCTCGATGTTGTTCAACACCACCAGAATCCGTCCGTTCGGCAGCGCCACGCCGGAAATCGCCGCATCCGGATTGTCCAGAGCAGTCGTTGATGGTTCGCTCCAATGTTGTCCGCCATCCTCCGTTTCGGTCGCGATCACCCGCTTGGGGCCTGAGCCGGTCCGGCGCATCAGTACCAAAGCCCGTTGCGGACCTGTTATCAGCACCACCGGCTGCAGCGTCGATTTGCCGGAGGTCAGCCGTTGCTTGTCGATGAGGCCTCCGTCGCCATCGATGCGCAGCAGTTCGGCGAATTTGCCGATGAACTCGTGATAGACCGGCAACCCGATCGAGCCGTCGCCATACAAGAACGGCGTGCCCTTGACCAATGTGCTGATATTGGTGAACGGCGAAGTGATCAAACGCCGCGCCGGACCCCAGGTCGCGCCGTCGTCGCCGGAAGTAATCGCGGTGATCGAACTGCCCGCCCACCCACCCACCGAAACGGTCACATAGAACAGCCAAAGCTTGCCGTCCTGCGCATGCAGCGCGACCGGATTGCCCAGTTTCTTCACATAGCGCAGCAGCGAGCGCTGCGTGTCTTCGCGACTGGCGATGCTGCGTTCCGCGCCCCATGCATCTGTCACCGGATCGTACACAGCACTGCGTATCTCCACATCTTGCGCGCCTTCGCTGCTGCCGGCGAACCAGAAGGCGCGTATGCGGCCGTCGCTCAGTTCAACCAGCGAAGCCGCGTGGCTAGAAATATTCTGTTGTCGGGAGATGAAATGAGTCCGAATGCCGGAAGTCATGTTGCGAACATGCGAAGCATCCGGTTCTTGCACCGTGGCAGGCACTTGAAACGATGCTGGCGGCGAACGATGGGCAATCTTGTAATACCCTGCACCGGACGCGATAAACACCATGCAAAGAACCAGCGCGTGTCGCGTGGCCGGCTTGCGATCGCCGGGGTCTATCACCGGCACACCTGTTCCGGGGTCTGGTCCGGCAAGATTTTGTTTCCTGCGGGTGATTCCATCAATAGTTCCCTGACGAACAGATGCTCGAACACTTTGCCCTGCAGGATCATCTCCTTTAATTCTGCGGAACTTTGGCGCCCGCGGATATCCAGGCGCTCGCCGATGATCCTGCATTGCGGGCAATCACCCGTTGCCGCGCGATGATTCATTGCCAGCTGCACCGCGAAAACCGGATATCGAGCCGCCAGTTCACGCGCTGAAAGATTCTGATCTTCGTTATAACCGCTGATCTTCGCGCCCGGCAGCATGAAACGATAACCCTCGTCCATCGCCCTGAAGTTGCACGGCACGCCGACCTCTTTGCCGGCGGCATAGCGCCGCGCCTCTGCACCGTAATTGCCCAGTGGACCATCGAACGGACGCAGGAATGCGGCCAGGCACAGCAACACCGACAATGCAGCAACATTCACCGCATGCCGGGTGAAGGAGGGCAGAACGACAGCCCCTAGCGTCAACAAGCCTGCGCCCGCGATCAACAGCCAGAACGCGGGCGGATACAACCGAGCATCCGGCAGTTCATCCTGAAGCCGCGCGGCCAGATAAGCGATTCCGGAAATGAGAGCCGCCGCCAGCGTCAGGCTCGCGATGAACGCCTTGCGGCTGATCTGCTGCCAGTTAAGCGCGCACAGCAGCGCCACCGCTGGCATCGCCGGCAACAGGTAACGCCCCGAGCGCTGGCTGGGAAGCGCAAAACTCAGGAACATCGCGGCGATCCAGATCCACAGCAATCTCTCTTCCTTGCTCAGTTGTTTGCGATTCTTATAAGCGACGAAGAACAGCGCCACCACCGGAAAGGCCAGCAGACCCGGATTGGTCAGGAACGCCAGCGCGTAGCTCCAGATGCTGGATCCGCCCCAAAATAATCTTTCGAGATATCCCGGGCCGTGCGGATCGAATTTGCCGACGTTCTCGCCGACGACGAATTCCTTCCACACCGCGAGCGGATCGGGATCGAACGCGAACCACAGCGCAAACAGCGAGACCGCAACTCCAATGGCGATCGCGACTTTATGCGCGTCCTGTTTCAGAAACTCGGCAACATGGAACTGCCGCTGATGCAAATACCAGCCGGCCAGGCCCAGCGTGGCCGGCAATCCCAGCGCGAATGATTTGTACAGAAACCCGATGCCGATCGCGATACCCATCAGCAGCGGAATCACGAAGCGCGACGCAAACGCCTTCCGCCAGTATAACAGCATGAAGAATGGCAGGAAGATCCAGAACACCTCGGGGGGATTCGTCAGGAACGGCCGGCCAAAACGATAAGTGGTGAAGAACGCCAGAAAAGTCAGCGCCGCGATGAAACCGGTCTCATCTTTTCCCGACAGCTTCCGGCCGAGCATGAACAACAGCATTGCCGTCAGCAGTGTGTAGATCACGCTCGGGTAGCGCAGATCCCGCAACGTCCAGTTCCTGCCCCAGTCCGTGGAAGCGATGCCCTGCCAGAACAGCAACGGCGGCTTGGTGTTGCGCATGTGGTCCAGTTGCGATTGCAGGGGCAGCAGTTTGCCGCTGTCGGCGGTCAGCCGGGTGATATGTTCATACGGATATTCGTCGCCGTTCTTCGGAATGTGCTGGCTGTCGAGACCGTAAAAATAGACGAATACCGCCAGCAGGCAGGCCAGCGAATACCAGGTCAAACGCAGGCCTGTTCCGGTTGATTTCATTTGTTGCCGGATCCCCGTTCATCTTCCGGATCAAACCCGGGGATGATGGGCAACGCGATTTCATCCACCGGTTTGTGGCTGCGGAATGTCCATAAGTTGTTCACCAGGAAATTGAACACGCTGGCGATCAAGATTGCGGAGGCATTGGCGATCAGATAGTGCATAAACACCACGAACAAGTTGGTCAGCAAGAACTGCAAACCGGTGCCGACCCAGCAAGCCAGCGCATACTGGCCGAAATGCAACACGAGATGCTTGTCCGGATGATGGTGGCGGTCGCTCCAGGTCCAGCGGCGGTTCCAGTAAAAGTTGTTCACCGTCGCGCAGAAGATCGCCACGGCCAGCGAGGCATTGAGGCGGATAGCTGGGATTTCGATGGAGGCAAAAACAAATTCCTGGCAAACATAGAGCACTGCCAGATTCACCGCGACGCCGGACACCCCTACGGTACCGAATTTGATGAAACGTTTTTTGAATACCCAGACCGTCAACGGGTGCTGCGTGAACTTCTTCATGCGATCAGCCGATCCTGGACTGCAACGCCTTTCACGCCGGACAGCATCTCGTGCGCTTTCGCCAGCACCTGTTCGACCGTGATCTGTTTAAGGCACTGGTTATCGCCATCGCAAGGCGAGGTGCGGTGATTATACGCGGTCAGGCACGGCGAGCAGGGCAGATGACGGTAAAAGCAATAGGCATTGTCTCCCAACGATTTATACAGCACCGGGGTTTCCGGCCCGAAGAAGATGATCGCGGGCAGTTGCGGCGTGAGTGCGGCGAATTGTCCCGGCCCGCCGTCGTTGGTGACCAGCAGCGCGGCGCGATGAAACACCGCCAACAGATGACGCACGGATTTCGTATAGCCCGCCAGATTGACACAGACCGGACTCTTGCAGTGATTCACCACGGCCTGAGCGATCTCCCGGTCGCCTTTCATGCCGATCACACCTACCGCGTAACCTTCATCGAGCAAAGACTTGCTCAACTGCAAATAACTCTGCAAAGGCCAGGCGCGTATCGGCAGGATGCCGCCGCTCGGATAGATGAGCACCAGTTTCTTGTCCCTGATCGCCGGAAAGAAATTGTGCAACTCGGCGTGAACCTGTTCCAATTCGTCGCGGGTGAATTCCAATACCGGCGTCTTGCCGGCATAGGGCGCCGGGAACAATTTTGCTACCGGGTCGGTGGTGGATTCGAGGGCCGAGGCCAACGTCAGGAATTGCTGCGTCAAATGCCGGTACGGGTTATACAGCACCGGACGGTTGAGGAACGAGCCGCGATACAGCCCTTCCTGGGTATGCGGATGAAAGCCCACTCTTGTCGATGCGCCGGACAGATAAGAGAAGATGCTGCTGATGCGCGCAAACAATTCGCAGTCGATCACGGCATCGATCTTCAATTTGCGCATGGCGCGTATCGTCCTGAGGCTGTCGGCGATCAATCCTTTCAGGGAGCCTTCATCCAGCGTCAGCACGTTCTCGCGCGGAACCACGTTGAGCAGATCGAGCACTTCGCGATTCTTTGCAAACATCAGAACATGAATCGACGCCCCCGGGTATTGCTGCTTCAGACGCATGAACATCGGATGCGCCAGCACCAGGCTGCCCATTTCGGACAACAGGATGACCAGGATCTTTTGCGGGGGAGTACCGTCGGGTTCGTTGCGCAGGACACGATTCGCCAGCGAAAGCAAAGCGCAGATCGGCACACCCGCATACCGGTCCACCGCGCGCTGGAAATCTATATTCATCTTGGGATGTTCATCTGGATCGTGTCGCCGTTGACCGTGCCTATCGTTTGGGGGTTGCACCCGAAATGAAATTGACCCGAAAATTGTTTGGCGAGCCGCGCCAACGTCCGGCGGATTATCATGGATTTCCTACGGGCAGGCAACCTGCGGGATTCTGCCGCGGCCATTTTGCCGGACTGGTCTGATGCTACAATCCGGTCCTCTCCAACACGTCGGGATACTCGGATGCACACCCTGATTTGCGGATCGATGGCTTACGACACCATCATGGTCTTCAAGGACCAATTCAAAAAACACATACTCCCCGAACAGATCCATATCCTCAACGTCGCATTCCTGGTTCCGGAAATGCGCCGCGAATATGGCGGCTGCGCCGGCAACATCGCGTATAACCTGAAGATGCTGGGCGGAAGCCCCCTGATCATGGCCACGGTTGGCGACGATTTTGCGCCCTACGCTTCGCGATTGGAAAGACTCGGCCTTCCGCAAACGTATATCCGGCAGATAGCGGGCCAGTTCAGCGGTCAGGCTTTCATTACCACCGACCTGGACGACAACCAGATCACCGCCTTCCATCCGGGCGCGATGAATCAGTCTCACCTGAACAGCGTTTCGGCGGCAAAAGAAGTCGCGCTGGGCATAGTCTCCCCCGATGGCCGCGAGGGCATGCTGCAACACGCGGTGGAATTCTCCGATCTGGACATACCCTTCGTGTTCGATCCGGGACAGGGCATACCGATGTTCTCCGGTGCCGAACTTCTGACGTTCATCGAGCAGGCGAGCTACGTTACCGTGAACGATTACGAAGCGAGGCTGCTGCAGGACAAGACCGGCAAGACGTTGAACGAGATCGCAAAGCGCGTTACGGCGCTGATCGTCACGCTCGGCGCGGATGGTTCGCTGATCTACGCGGACGGAAAGGAGATTGCCATCCCCACCCCCAAACCCAGAGCCATCGTAGACCCGACCGGATGCGGCGATGCCTATCGCGCCGGTTTGCTTTACGGCATCCAAAAATCCTGGAGCTGGGAAGCCACCGGGAGGCTTGCATCGCTGATGGGGTCGCTGAAGATCGCCAATCGCGGCGGACAGAATCACAGCTACTCGCGCGCAGAAATCGCGGATCTGTACCAGCAGCACTTCGGCCATTCCATAGAACTTTAGCGAGTCAAGCTGCAATCCATGGACATCTGGGGCATTGTCGCGGCATCCATCAGCGAAGCGGCGCTTCGACCATTCGAGATTCGCAAAACGGCCGCTGTCGGCGGCGGCAGTATTAACGAAGCGTACCGGCTGGGAGGCGCGGACGGGACAAGCTATTTTCTCAAGCTCAACGAAATCCGCCATCTGCCGGTATTCGTCGCGGAGGCGGCGGGACTCGATGCGATCGCCGCGACCGGCACGATACGGGTACCGCGTCCCATCGCGCACGGCAGCGCAGACGGGAAAAGCTATCTGGCGCTGGAACATCTGGAACTGAGTTCGCATGGCAACGCAAGGATGCTCGGCGAACTGCTTGCCGCGCTGCATCGCTGCATACCTTCACCCTCCTCCCTAACCCTCCCCCTGCAAGGGGGAGGGAATGATGGAAAATCATCCTGCTTTGGTTTCCCCCACGACAATTTTATCGGTACCACGCCACAGCCGAATACCTTGAAAGATAACTGGATAGAGTTCTGGCGCGAACAGCGCCTCGGATTCCAGTTGCGCCTCGCGGCACAAAACGGCTTCGGCGGACAGTTGCAGAGCCTGGGCGAAAAATTGATGGGTGCGCTGCCCGCATTCTTCGTCGGCTACACGCCAGCGCCATCGCTATTGCACGGCGACCTGTGGAGCGGCAACCATGCGTTCCTTGCCGATGGCACCCCGACGATCTTCGACCCCGCGGTCTATTACGGCGACCGCGAATGCGATCTCGCGATGTCGGAATTGTTCGGCGGTTACTCCGGGGATTTCTACGCAGCCTATCGCGCCGCCTACCCGCTGGATGCGGGCTACGCGAAACGCCGCGATCTGTACAACCTGTACCACATCCTCAACCATGCCAATCTGTTCGGCAGCGGCTACGCGCGGCAGGCGGAGCAGATGATGCAAAAGTTGCTGGCAGTAGCTAACTGATAAGAATTCTTCACCACCGGATTCTTCAACCCACCTGAATGATCTGGTTGAGCCGCTCGCAAACTTGCGCGAACAAGGCGTTGGATAAAGCGCCCAGCGGATGCACCTTTGCCTTGCGCAAGCGCCAGTCGAATGACTTGGGCTGGTGACAGAGCACGTAGCTGGTTTGTACGGTCTTGCGTCCTTTCGCTTTGCCCCCCGGTACCTTGCCAAGGGCAACCGCAAACGGATTGTCTGCGTTGTATTCCGCCGTCGTCATCGGCAAGCCGATGACCAGCGAGGTCTTCTCGTTGAAGATGCGCGGCGAGAGCACCAGGAATGGATGCACGTCGCGCATTTCGCGCCCGATCTGCGGATTGCAGTCTATCCAGATGATGTCCTGCCGATCCGGCGCCCAGATTTTGCGCTTGGGTGCCGCCTGTTTGCCGGTTGCCGTTTTATTGACAACTACCAATGCTCGGCTCCCAGCGTTTGTGCCGCAGTCATCTGCTCGCCGCCATGACGCTTGGGATCGTAGACAGCCAGACGCTGTTCCAGCGTGAGCTTCGTCGCATCGACCGGCGTAATGACAACCTGGTCGCCTGCGACCGTAACGCGCACTCGCTGATCCACATGCAGGTGCGCCTCGCGCGCCACCGCCGCGGGCAAACGCACGCCAAGGTTGTTGCCCCACTGCTTGATATCGAGAACCGCTTCAGTCATAACTTGCTCCTTGTTCAAAATGTATAAACGTCAGTCTATACATATTTAACGACGCGGTCAATCTGCCGGTTTGATTACCAGTGCTTCGCCACCGGATTGTTGCATCTCACCTGGAACAATTTACGGTCATCCAGCCGGATCGCGCTCATCGGGCCGCCCCACAAACAGCCGGTGTCGAGCGCAACGACGTTTTTTCTGAGCAGCAGGCCGAGTGCCGACCAGTGTCCGACGATGACGGTGGCATCGCGGCTGGCACGCCCGGGAACATCGAACCACGGCAAATAACCGGGCGGGATGTTTTCCAATTCTCCCTTGAACCTGAATTCCATCTCGCCGTCCTTCGTGCAGATGCGCATGCGCGTAAAGGCGTTGACGATCACGCGCAATCGCTTATAGCCGCTGAGTTTTTCGTCCCAGTGATGCGGTGCATTTCCATACATGCGCGCGAGGAAGGTAGCGTAGTCGTCGGCGCTTAATGCTGCCTCTACTTCGCGCGCCAGGCTTTCTGCCTGCGCCACACTCCATTGCGGCAACAGTCCGGCATGCACGAGCACGAAGCCATCCTGAGCATGCAAAAGGCGCTGGTTGCGCAACCAGCGCAGGAGCTCTTCGCGATCCGGTGCGGCGAGGATATCGTCCAGCGTATCGTTGCGGTTAAGTTCCGCAACGTCTTCCGCGACGGCGAGCAGATGAAGGTCGTGGTTGCCGAGCACGGTGATCGCGCTGTCGCCCAGCGACTTGACCAGGCGCAGCACTTGCAGCGAACCCGGTCCGCGGTTCACCAGATCGCCGACCAGCCATAGCTGATCCGCCGCCTGATCGAAGTTGATTTGATCGAGCACCCGCACCAGTTCGGCATGGCAGCCCTGAATGTCGCCCACCGCATAAATCGCCATCGCGTCATCCAACGTGTTTATCTGTAAAATAGCGTAACAGATTTCCGTACCGATTCGATGAATTCTATTGATTCCTTGCTTGCTGCTATTTCACAGTCCAACGCCTACAAGGTAAAACCATGAACGACGGCAGTAAACAAGTCTGGCTGGTGCTGTCTCACGGTTTCAATATGGACGGGCGCGCGGCTAGCCAGACCGTCACGGACAAGATCCCGCATTTGCTCAAGTTGGGCATAGAACCCGTAGTGGTTAGCGCAATCACCGGCAAGAAGGACAAGGCGGTCGAGCACCATCAGGTTCTGCCGGCAGGGCCGGTCGCGCTGCGCTTTGATTTGCGCCACTATCTTAAGCAACGTATCTCCTCGCGATTTCTATACCGGATTGCAATGACAACCGCTTCGCTGCTGCTGCTTCCTTTCTACCTGATCGAAAAATTATTCACGCGCATCGAAACGCACTGGTCTTGGGCGATCACGGCGTATTTCACCGGCGCCAGCATTATCCGGAAGCACAAGCCGGCACTTGTCTATTCGACCGGCGGGGCCTATTCGGCCCACATGGCGGGCTATTGGCTGGCGCGCAGATTCGGACTGCCCTGGATCGCCGAGATCCACGACCCGATGATTCTGGACACCCAGCCGAAGACTTCGCGGGTGCGCTTTTCCGAGCGGCTGGAAGAAATAATCTGCAAACATGCCGATGTGGTGTGGTGGTTCACCGACGAGGCTTTGGCGCGTGCAAAGGCGCGGCATCCGGAACTTGGCGAACGCGGACACTGCATCATCCCCGGCTCGAACCCGCCGGAATTCGTGCGTATCCCTTATAGCCGCGGCAAGCAACTGGTTATCGGACATTTCGGATCGCTGGCCGATACGCGCAATCTGGAATTCTTTTTGCTGGGCTTGCGCCGTGTGCTGGAGAAAAATCCGCAATGGAAGGAACATTTCCGCCTGCAAATATACGGCGGCAGCATCGATACAGTTTCCGCGCGGGCGCTGCGCGATTTTCCCTACCCTTCGATCGTCGAACAGTTCGGCCGGCTCGAGACCGACCCGAAGACCGGGGAGAGCGGCAGGAAACAGGTACTGAAGCGCATGAATGCTGTAGATTGTCTGCTATTGCTGCACGGCACCATTCCTGTCTGTGAAGAATACATCCCATCGAAACTGTATGAATATCTCTGGACGCAAAGACCTATCCTGGCGCTGATCTGGCGCAATCCACAATTGGAACGTATGCTGCGCGAACTGGGTCACTGGGCGGTAAAGGCGGACGACGCGGATGGTATCGCGTCGGCACTCGAAGAATTGCAGGATCGATGGATGCGTGACGATCTGGCCGACTCGGGCGCACCTTCGCCCTATACTTCGGAAGCTGCCACGCGGCGGATCGTCGCATTGGCGAATGAAAGTATGACGCGCAGATCAGTGCACGCCTGAGAAGCATATCTCTCCATATACCAGATGAAAGACATCGTTCTCTACTGCAAGTCATATGATCGCGACGTACAACGCGCCAAACGGCTTGCCGAAAGTGTCCGCCGCTTCAATGCCGGCAATCTTCCGTTCTATCTTTCCTGCCCGTCCGCCGATTTGCCGCTGTTCCGGAACGTTGTCGGCAACGATGGCGTGATACTTTTACCTGATGAGGAAATCGTATCGGCGAATTCGGCGATTGATCAAAATGTTCTGTCTGCCCTGCCCGGTGGCCTGTCGCAGCAGATTGTGAAATCTGAATTCTGGCGGCTCGGAATCTGTGAAAATTATCTGTGCATCGATTCGGATGCCTATTTCATCCGCCCCTTCAACAAGGAAGATTTTCTCGCGCCGGACGGGCATCCTTACACGGTCATGAATGAAGGCCTGGAGTTGCGGTTGTTCGGTGCCCTGCACAACCATGCCAAGATAGAACGCAACAGGGACGCGGAATGCAAGGTGATCATGGATATCTTCGGGCGTGCCGGCAGGCAGTATGATTTCGGCCCATTGCCGGTAGTATGGAGCCGGCACGTCTGGGCAGATCTTGCGGAAAAACACCTTGAGCCCCAGAACATGAATTTTCTCGACGCGATCAAACTCTTTCCATCCGAGATGCGCTGGTATGGCGAAGCTTTGTTAAAGTTTAAATCCATCGAGTTGTGGCCTGTTGAAACACTGTTCCGTTGCTACCACTACGAGCAACAGTATCGTGACGCGAAGAGGGCAGGTGAAACGGACGAGGCGTTAAGCCAAATCTATCTCGGCGTATGCAGCCAATCGAACTGGGACAAGGAACTGGATCGCGGGCAGAGCAGAAAGAGCCTGTTATCCAGAATTGTCCGCACCATCAAACGTCGCATCCTGCGTCGGCTGGTTTAGCCTGCATGACATCGGTTCCTCAAAAGCGGAGTGTGATTGCGCGTCTGGACGGCGGGCTTGGCAACCAGTTGTTCCAGTACGCGGCTGGTCTGTCTCTCGCAGACAGACTGGAAGTTCCGTTGAAATTGGATCTATCCGAATTCGATACCTATCTATTGCGACGTTTCGAGTTGGATAGATTCAATATCAGTGCCGAAATTGCCACTCCCGAAGAAACCGCCGGCTTCGTGATCAATCCATCACGGTTTCAAAGATACTATAGCCGGCTCGCCATATCTCTGGGTCTCCGTTTTAACAGGATAGCTTTCAAGCAAATCAAATTTGAATACGATGAATCATTCGGGAAGATCCGGCACCCCATGTATTTGAACGGATATTGGCAAAGCGAAAAATATTTCAAGCCTGTCGAAGATAAGCTGCGAATGGAAATTTGCCTGGTCGACGAGCTTGGCGACGAAAGCCGGAAGATTCTTGACGAAATACTTACATGCCCGGCTGTTTCGCTGCACATCAGGCGCGGCGATTATGTAAGTAATCCGTCCGCAGCCCTGATCCATGGGGTTTGTTCACTCGATTATTATCATTCGGCCATAGGCTACATAGCCGCCCGTGTCGAGAATCCGCGTTTCTTCGTTTTTTCCGATGACCCTCAGTGGGCCAAGGAAAACCTGAAAATCGGCCATCCCGTCCGGTTTGTCGAGGCCAACGGGCCGGACCGCGGCGTGGAAGACATGTGGCTCATGAAATCTTGCATTCACCATATCATTGCCAATAGTTCATTCAGCTGGTGGGCGGCATGGTTGAATAGCAAAGCTGGCAAAATCGTCATCGCCCCACGCATATGGTTCATCGACAGGAAAATCGACACTAGGGATTTGATTCCGGATCAATGGCACAAGATTTGATATGAAACAAAGTAACCCTTTGATATCGGTCATCATGCCGGTTTATAACGGCGAGGAGTTTATCCGCGAAACGATTGACAGCATATTGAATCAGACCTACCGGAATTTTGAATTTATCATCGTCAATGATGGATCTGTCGATTCGACCAAGCGGATCGTAGGCAGTTACGATGATAAACGCATCGTTCTGCTTGATCTCCCGACGAATCGGGGAGTGTCAAATGCCAGGAATATGGGAACGGATTTATCCAAAGGAAAATTCATCGCATTTTGCGACGCCGATGATCTCTATGATCCCGGCAGGCTGCAGACCCAGCTCGATTTTCAGAACAGCCACCCAACCGTGGATGTATGCGGCAGTTACTTCATCGTTTTTGAAAATGGCCAGGAAAAGCTAGTCCAGCATCCACTTACCGATCGAGAAATCAAAGAGCATTTTTTCACCAGCAATTGCATCGGCCAGCCCAGTGTCATGGGAAAGTCGGAAGTGTTTCGACAATATAAATACAATCCCGGGATTCAAGCCTCCGAAGATTATGATCTGTGGACCAGGATGGCCATCGGCGGGGTTGTATTTGCCAACGTGCCATTACCCTTGGTGAGATACCGGCTGCACCCTGCGCAGGCCAGCAAAACCAAAGCAAGGCTCTTATACAATACATCTAATGCTATTTGCTTGAACTACACGCTTGCCTACTTGAGCAACGACATCATTACTCAATATGTAGAAGCTAAGGTGACATCACTAGCGGATTTCAGGAACTTCCTCGCAGAGCTATCTTCAACCTGTATTAAGAAATCCCGCAACTTGAATATTTTTCGCCCCTTAATCGCGCTTCAATACAAAAAGCTCGACAAATTCGGGATAGGCGCCTTCGCAACGCTCAGACGAATGTCTGCCAAATATCATCTGGATTTTCCTGCAAAATATCTGCTGAATGTATTCTTGTTGAGTCTCCTTCCTGTAAATAGAGAGTGTTCTCTTTTCGATACACTGACAAAGTTGAAATTGTGAGGACCCAAACAGGCGTTTACATACTTAAGATTCAAAAGAGGCAAATGGATAGAATGAAAATAAGAAGGGTCGTTTCAGTATGTGCAATTCAAGACGTCAACGTTTGGCGCATAGCGGCCCCAAGAGTACTAAAGTGCATTGATTCGGATGAATACATACTTATTTGTCCGGATGATCAAATTTCTGATTTTATTTCTGTTACTCCTGCTGGCTGGAAAATTGTTGGTGAAAGTTCCTTCGATTCATCTTTTAACTTTAAAAGGATTGGCGAACTTGTAACTGGCGAAAACAAATCGCGAGTTGGCTGGCTGTTTCAGCAGTTTCTTAAAATAAATGCGATCATAGATAATCAACTTAAAGATGATGATTTAGTCTTAATCTGGGACGCGGACACTGTTCCACTACGCAAGTTGAAGTTTACTGATTCTAAAACCGGCGCTATCGAATATTATTACTTTGATACCCAAAATCGCGGCACTGTAAATCATCAACCTTATTTCACGACAATCAAAAAATTGCTTGGGCTCGAGAAAAGGTTCAAAGCATCTTTCATAGCACAATGCTTTCCTACAAAAGTCGGCTGGGCAAGGGAGGCTGTTGGTGCAATTGTTAATTCAAGCAATAAGTCATATATAGAAATTATACTGAAAAATATTCCCGGGGTTAGCGGAGCAGAATTCAGCGAATATGAAACCATGGGGACGTGGAATTATGCAAAGCATTACGATTCCATAAGTTTTAAAAGAAGGAATAACTGGTCTAGGAATGGTGCAAGACTTCTTGGCAGCAAGTTAGATGGGTATTTCACTGATTTTTTTCTTTGGATCTTCTCGATTAACTATGATTTTGTTTCATTCGAGAAATGGCAAAGAAAGGCCTCCCCAATTCATTTATTCACCTTCCTTAAGCTCTGCATAAAAATGCTATCGGGCAAATTATAATCAAGGCAAAAGGATTCAGTTACTCAAAAATCAGCGAATAGTCCGGTTTTTCTGGGTTGGTTGGAAAGTCGAGTCCGAGAATTGGAAATTCCTTTCGAGCATATGCATTTGAGTGTGAAGCCCGCTTATTAATAAAGGTCATTTCTAATACCTCAGGTAGGCCATCGTATGCCAGACCGCCTGAGTTATTCCCATGAATATGCGCAATAGCAAAATGTTGACAAATACTGTTTATATTTCTATTGAATGTTTCACGAAGCGGTTCAGTGTCGTGAAACTCAATAATCAGGAGAGATATGAGCGACTCATACTTCAGCAACTGGTTGATAACTCGGTATTCACCACCTTCAATATCCATTTTTACAATGCATTTCTTCTTTTCCTTTAATCGCGAGAATATCTTGTCAATATCAGCATCATAAGGTTGTTCGATCCTATTAAAAACTCTTTCTTCGAAGTGTATGTACTTCCCCTGGAAGAAATTTTTATATGAACGGAATTTTTTAAAACTGGCATGAAGATCTGAAAAAGTATTACGTAAAAGAAGAAATTTTTTCAAAGCTTTTCTGAATGACCGCCAAAAGTACCTTTTGCCAATAGTATGATCATATACATGTATGGTTATTGTTGGATTTATCTGAGCCACTTCCAAATCGAAACTCCAGTCGGTTGACATCCCAAAAGAGAGAAGGGTATCTGCATTGCTCACTAAAGATTCAGGAACGACATAACCCCCATCACCCTTATTGCCAAGCCTTACGAGGCCATCTAAAACGATGGGTTGTAAAAAACGAGGTGCATAAATTTTGCTCTTAATTTCTTTCTCCTACTATGATTTTTAAGGTTGGGGATGATTCCAGTCCTATGGAAAGTTTTTTCACAGATTTGCCAACCTACCTTTGGAAGGATTGACCGGATGCTTAACTATAAGCTAGCTCTTGTTTTTCGCAATAAAAATATCATGCTCAATATGCCAGCGTAAGTTATTTTTACGAGCCCAATCTACCAAGTAGTCTAAATCAGGGTAGTCAGCATACTCCGGTATTGATGGATCAAAGCACCTAATGTCATCAATAAGAACTGTTACCTTGTCATACCGAGCCAGGTTGCTCTCAATATTTAATAGCTCTTCTCGAATAGGACAATCAGTGGGCCCTTGGTGAGTTATCCCACCAGAATAATGACCGTCGAGCCAAAAATTGACCGTACCACTTAATGTCGGCAACAAAGTGGGCAGTATGTTTTCAGATAATCCATGAATTACATGAATACTCGGATTTCCCTGGAACCTTGCATTCGCTTTTTCAAATAGCGCATTGTCGGGCTCTATTGTGTAAACCTCTTTGCCGTCATGAGCCAATAGTGCAGCCGTATCCCCCATGAACGTTCCAGTCTCTACCCACGTGCCCTCACTCACACCATTGCGCAACAGAACAGCGCGCTTTATACGTGCAGGACTCGGCGCGGCATATTGCCGCAGTATCCATTCGCGCTCTTCGTTTTTGCGTCCCCTCTTGGCCCTCAGCTTGGCACGCAGATTAGAAAATATTTTTATATTATGCATACTCATCAAACACTCGATATTTTTGGCAGAACATTTATAGGGCTTTACTGGATTAATTTGAATTAGGTATCGAGCAGCTGAAAATTATAGCGGAAACCTGCAAGTGTGTGCTTCAAACATACAGCTATATAAGCATGACAAGACTATAAGCTTTACTCATAGATGAACCCACTGCTGTCATGCGTAGACTGGCCATGCCACGGCACGAGCATGCCCTTTTCTGCTAAAGTGTGCTCCATGAACATGACAAGCCTCCAACTCTATTTACGCCTTCTTAATTACGTAAAACCTTATTGGCGCACCTTTGCGATATCTATCCTTGGCATGGCTGTGACCGCTGCAACCGAACCGTTGTTGCCGGCTTTACTGAAGCCTATGCTGGATGGCACTTTCATTCACAAGGATGATACCGTCATCCGCCTTGCACCGCTGATCATTATTTTGATATTTTTCGTGCGCGGAGTATCTTCATTTGCTGGCACTTATGCAATCGGCTGGGTAGGCAACAAAGTTGTGATGGATTTGCGCGACGAGATGTTCCAAAAATTGCTCGCCTTGCCGACTCGCTATTACGATGATCACGCTACCGGCAACCTTATCTCGAAGTTGACCTTCGATGTGACTCAAGTGACCGCTGCTGCCACCAACGTGGTGACAGTTTCCATTCGTGATTCCATCATCGTTGTCGGTCTGCTGGGCTGGTTGTTTTACCTCAACTGGAAACTCACGCTGCTCAGTTTAGTGATGTTTCCCATCATTGCTTTCATCCTGAGAATTATTAATGCTCGCTTACGCAATGCCAGCCGCGATTCTCAGCGTGCAATGGGCGATATTACGCAAGTTATCGAGGAAAGCGTTGCAGCACACAAAGTGGTCAAGCTATTTGGTGGTCAACAATACGAAAGTGATCGATTCGGGGATAAGGCAAACTGGGTACGCCGCTATACTATGAAACTAGCAATGGCAGCAGCAGCCAACGTACCCATTGTGCAAATGATCGCTGCTTTTGCGTTGTCTGCTATTGTTTATCTCGCAACTGTGCAGTCGCGCAGCGATGAAACTACAGTTGGCGGCTTCCTTTCGTTTATTGCAGCTATGCTGATGCTGACTGCACCTATCAAACGTATCACAGGCGTGAGCGAATTTTTGCAGCGCGGGTTGGCAGCATCTGAAAGTGTGATTGAATTGATTGATACACCCGGGCAAATAGATACCGGGAAAATTAACATCGGCCGAGCCAAAGGACGGATAGAATTCAAGCACGTAAGCCTCTCTTATCAGCAGGATGACAGATTGGCTTTGCACGACATTAGCCTGGAAATCCCGGTTGGACAAGCCGTTGCTCTGGTTGGAGCATCTGGCAGCGGAAAGAGCACCATGGCAAACCTGGTGCCCCGATTCTATCAGCCAACGAGCGGACTTATTACCCTGGACGGCCACGATCTCGCAGATCTTACGCTGGAAAGTTTGCGCGCCAATATTGCGTTGGTCAGTCAGGAAGTTGTTTTATTCAACGATACAGTTGCAGCCAACATCGCTTACGGTCAGATGCGCGAAGTGCCAGAGGCGGAAATCATCGCTGCAGCACAGGCCGCGCATGCGATGGAATTCATTCGCGAAATGCCTCGGGGATTGAACACGCTAGTAGGTGAACGGGGTGTAAAGCTTTCCGGTGGGCAGCGCCAGCGCATCGCCATTGCTCGCGCGATTCTCAAAGATGCTCCTATCCTTGTCCTCGACGAAGCCACCTCGGCGCTGGACAGCGAATCAGAGCGCCATGTACAAGCGGCGCTGGAAACTTTGATGAAAGGCCGCACTACTTTAGTGATCGCGCATCGTTTGTCCACCATAGAGAAAGCGGATCGCATCGTCGTGCTACAGAAGGGCGAGATAGTCGAGATTGGCACTCATCATGAGTTGCTGGCAAAAGGTAGTGCATATGCTCGCTTGCATCAGATACAGTTTGCAGCGGCGGTCAATGCGCAAACAATCTCATAGAATATGTTACATTGCATTTAGCGTCCGTGATTTACAGCGATGTAGTTGGTTGTGGAAAAAAATTCATCGCT
>DATKAK010000100.1:0-11085 GCA_035498295.1 Gallionella sp.
TCCGGCGACGATCGTTTTCGCGCGGTCGAGCAAGGCAAGATCGATTTGCTGTGCGGTGCCGCGCCGACACTCGCGCGGAGGGCCACACTCGATTTTTCGATCCCGGTCTTCGCGAGCGGTACCGGCGTAGTCGTCCGTTCGGATGCGCCTGCGCGACTGGTACAGGTCCTGTCGGGCGCCGAGACTCCTGATCAGCCTTACTGGCGCGGAATGCTAAACCAGGCTCCGGAACGCAAGGCATTCGCCGTGTTCGGTGGCACTACGGTCGAGCGTGCGCTAATCGATCGTCTGAAGCTGTTGCATATTTCCGTCGATGTGATTCCGGTAAAGAGCCTGCAGGAAGGGTTGCAGCTGGTGCAGGACCGCCGTGCCGCCGCTTTTTTCGCCGACCGGGCCATGCTGCTCGCCTCAGCCAGGAACAACCCGTCGAGCGCGGATTTCGTCGTCATCGATCGCGTCTTCAGGCGCGAGCCGGTTGCGCTCGCTGTGCAGCGCAACGATGCCGATTTCCGGCTGCTGGTGGATAAATCGTTGAGCCGCCTGTTCCGATCCGGTGAGATCGGCCCGATATACACCTCGTACTTCGGTGCGCCAACCCAGAGCGCGCTCAACTTCTTCGAGTTGAGTGCATTGTCCGAGTGATGATATCAGCCTGTCCAAAGGTGTCGTATTAAAGGGAATGGAGGGAGAAAATGCAGGCCTTGGGTGTTCATAGCGAAGTCGGCAAGCTCAGGACGGTGATGGTGTGCCGGCCGGGACTCGCGCATCAGCGGCTGACGCCGGGGAATGCCGCCGAACTGTTGTTCGATGACGTCATCTGGGTGCAGGAGGCGCAAAAAGACCATCACGACTTCGTCATCAAGATGCGCGAGCGCGGTGTCGAGGTGCTCGAGCTGCACGAAATGCTCGCGGAGACGCTGAAGGACAAGGCCGCGCGCGCCTGGGTGCTCGATCGGCGCATCACCGTCAACGATGTCGGGCTGGGCGCGTCCCGCTTCCTGCGTCCATGGCTCGATGAGATGCCCGCTGCCCAGCTGGCCGAGCACCTGATCGGCGGCATCGCGATCCTGGACATCCCCAAAAGCGAATGGTCGACGATGCTCGCCGACGCATACGGCGGCACCGACTTCCTTGTCCCGCCGGTGCCGAACACGCTGTTTCAGCGCGATCCGTCCTGCTGGATCTACAACGGCGTGACCTGCAATCCGATGTACTGGCCCGCGCGCAAACCCGAAACGCTATTGCAGCGCGCGGTCTACAAATTCCACCCGCGCTTCAAGGGCGCCGATTTCAAGATCTGGTGGGGGGACTCCGACGAATCCTTCGGCGCGTCCAGCCTGGAGGGCGGCGATGTCATGCCCATCGGCAAGGGCGTGGTGCTGGTCGGAATGGGCGAGCGCACCACACGCCAGGCGGTCTTCCAGCTTGCGGATCAACTGTTCAAGCAAAAGGCCGCAACACGCGTCATTGGCTGCCTGATGCCCAAGAGCCGCGCGGCGATGCATCTCGATACCGTGTTCACCTTTTGCGACCGGGACGTGTGCACCGTGTTCGCGGAAGTCGTCGACCAGATCCAGTGCTACAGCGCGCGGCCGGCCGATGACGGCGGGATCGACGTTCGGCCGGACAAGGGACACCTGTTCGATGTCGTCAAGGAAGCGCTCGGGATCAGGAAGATGCGGGCAGTCCAGACCGGCGGCAATGACTGGCAGGCGCAGCGCGAACAATGGGACGACGGCAACAACGTGGTCGCGCTCGAGCCCGGCGTGGTCGTCGCCTATGACCGCAACACGCATACCAACACGCTGCTGCGCAAGGCCGGGATCGAGGTTATCACGGTGCGCGGCTCGGAACTCGGCCGCGGCCGCGGGGGAGGGCACTGCATGACCTGCCCGATCTCGCGCGACCCTGCATACTGAAGGGCAGAAAAAGCATGCATGGCTACCGCTCGCGGATCGCGATGCTGGCGCTGACCGGCAGCATGGCGGCAGTTTCAATTCCCGCGTTAGCACAGGCTCAAACCGACACATCCGCAACGGCCAGGGAGTCTCCGTGGATACTTGCTCCGGTGTTCAGCTCCAACCCCAAGCTCGGGACGTCGCTAGGCGCGCTCGGTGGTTACATCCATTATTTTGACGAGAAATCACGCCCCTCCATATTCGCCCTGACCGGCCAATATTCGACGACCGATTCGATCGTGGCCGGCGCCTTTGGAAAATCTTCGTTCGACGAGGATAATCAGCGGCTGATCGCTGCGCTCATGTACGGTTATGTAAAGAACGATTACAGCGACTATCTGGGTACCGGCGTGCCGCTGAAATCGAACGCCGAGTTGCGCTCGTTCATCACCCGCTATCTTTACCGCGTCAAGGGAGCCTGGTTTGTCGGTGCCCAGGGCATCTACCAGAACTTTCAGATCGCCGGCGAAACGGGGTTCGACCAGGAGGTGCTCGATATCCTCGGAGCCAGGCCATACAAGTCGGGCGGACTGGGGCTCGTCGCATATGGCGATACGCGCGACAACGAGAACATGCCGATCAATGGCTGGGTGCTCAGCCTCAATAACATGGCTTACCGGAAGTCGCTCGGCGGCGAAGAAGATTTCGATGTCTACCGGCTCGATATCCGCTATTACGTGCCCCAGGGCAAGGGCAATGTGTTCGCGATACGCCAGCTCAACCACTTCACCAATGACGCGCCGACGCAGGTGCGCGCACCGGTCCAGTTGCGCGGCTACAAGATCGGCCAGTACAACGGCGACTACATGTCGGCGATCGAGGGTGAGGAGCGGTTGCGGTTCGCGGAAAGGTGGACGGCCACATTGTTTGCCGGAGTCGCCTGCTTGTACGGTGGAGGAAACAAATGCACGGACAGCTCGAACGTATACTGGGCCGGGGGCGCCGGGGTCCAATACATCCTCAAGCCCAAGGAAGGCATCGTGCTGAACCTGGAATACGCCGACGGCGAAGGTGATAACTACGGCATCTATCTGAAGATGGGATATGCCTACTGATACCGAAAAAATTATTCATTACGGGAGATAGCTATGAGCTTCAATATGCGCAACCGCTCGCTGCTGACGGTGCAGGACTGCACCCAGCGCGAGTTCCAGTACCTGCTCGATCTCGCGCGCGATCTAAAGCGGGCCAAGTACGCCAGAACGGAGCAGAAGCATCTGGCCGACAAGGAGATCTGCCTGATCTTCGAGAAGACTTCGACCCGCACGCGCTGCGCATTCGAGGTCGCCTGCCACGACCAGGGTGCGAATGTGACCTATCTCGATCCCTCGGGTTCGCAGATCGGCCACAAGGAATCGTTCAAGGATACCGCGCGCGTGCTCGGACGGATGTTCGACGCGATCGAATATCGCGGCGCGAGCCAGTCCGGTGTCGAGACCCTTGCCCAGTATGCCGGGGTGCCGGTGTTCAACGGGCTGACCGACGAATACCACCCGACGCAGATGCTGGCCGACGTGATGACGATGCGCGAGCACAGCGACAAGCCGATACGCGAGATCAAGTACGCCTTTCTCGGCGATACGCGCAACAACATGAGTCACTCGCTGATGATCGTGGGTTGTCTGATGGGCATGGACGTGCGTATTTGCGGTCCGAAGAAGCTGTGGCCCGCACAGGAGTTTGTGGACATCGCGCGCGGGCTGGAAAAGAAGTACGGCGGGAAGCTCACCATCACCGACGACGTCAAGCAGGCGGTCAAGGGCGTGGATTTCATCCATACCGACGTCTGGGTCTCGATGGGCGAGCCCAAGGAAGTGTGGAAGGAACGTATCGAGCTGTTGCTGCCTTATCAGGTCAACATGGATCTGATGAAGGCGAGCGGCAGTCCACAGGTCAAATTCATGCACTGCCTGCCGGCGTTCCACGATACCGAAACCGCAATGGGCAAACAGATCGCCGAAACCTATGGCATTTCCGACGGGCTCGAAGTACACAACGATGTCTTCGAATCGGAATACAACATCGCCTTCGAGCAGGCGGAGAACCGCCTTCATACCATCAAGGCGATCCTCGTCGCCACGTTGGGAGACTAGCCATGCTGGTCGTGACAGCGCTGGGCGGCAACGCGCTCTTGCGGCGGGGCGAGCCGATGACCGCGGAGAATCAGCGGCGGAACGTACGCATCGCCGCCGAGTCGCTGGTGCCGGTCGCCATGGAGCACCAGCTCGTCATCGGCCACGGCAACGGCCCGCAGGTCGGCTTGCTGGCGCTGCAGGGAGCGGCTTACGACAAGGTGGAGACCTATCCCCTCGACGTGCTGGGGGCGCAGACCGAAGGCATGATCGGCTACATCATCGAGCAGGAGCTCGGAAACCTGCTCCCGTTCGAGAGACCTTTCGCGACTCTGCTGACGATGATCGAGGTTGATGCCGGCGATCCGGCGTTCAAGAACCCGACCAAGTTCATCGGCCCGGTTTACGCCAAGGCCGACGCCGATCGCCTCGCGAAAGAGAAGGGTTGGGCGTTCAAGCAGGACGGCGACAAGTGGCGGCGAGTGGTACCATCGCCGGAGCCCAAGCGCATCTTCGAATTGCGTCCGATCAAATGGCTGCTTGAGCGCAACACGATCGTGATCGCGGCGGGCGGTGGAGGCATCCCGACGATGTACGAACCCGGTGCGAAACGAAAACTGGCCGGCATCGAGTGCGTGATCGACAAGGACCTCGCGTCGGAGTTGCTCGCGCGCGAGCTGGACGCGGATCTGTTTATCATGCTGACCGATGCCGATGCGGTATATATCGACTGGGGCAAACCCACCCAGAAGGCGATCCGGCGCGGCTCGCCGGCGGGGCTCGGCGCGATGCAGTTTGCCGCGGGCTCGATGGGGCCAAAGGTGGAAGCAGCGTGCAGGTTCGCGTCTGCAACGGGCAAAAAAGCAGCGATCGGTGCTTTGGCGGACCTCGGCAGGATCATCGCCGGGGAAGCGGGCACAACCATATCGACTAAGGAAAGCGGGATCGTTTATGCCGCTTGATCAGCCGCCGCAATTAAGAAATGATGGTCTGCGGCGCGCCCGATTCCGGTTGGTTGATGCGATTAGTAACCATGGAGCCTGGAGATCATGAAAAGCAACAACGCAAAAGACAGCCACACCAATAGACACGCCGCCAAAAATTCTGTCGCGAAGCCCGCCGGGGATAAGGGCAGTGACAAAGCAAAACTCAGCTCCAAGGAGTATGAAAAGAAATTGCGCGAGCTGCAGGGGGAACTGTGCGCGCTGCAGCAATGGGTCGTGGCCACCGGGCAGCGCATCATCGTCGTGTTCGAAGGCCGTGATGCGGCCGGCAAGGGCGGCACCATCAAGGCGATCACCGAGCGGGTCAGTCCGCGCATCTTCAGATTGGTGGCTTTGCCGGCGCCTTCGGACCGGGAGAAGTCCCAGATCTATGCACAGCGCTATGTTACTCATTTTCCCGCAGCCGGCGAGGTGGTGATCTTCGACCGCAGCTGGTACAACCGCGCCGGCGTCGAATACGTGATGGGCTTCTGCACCAAGGCGCAACATGACCGTTTCCTGAAATTCTGCTCGGTCTTTGAAAAGGACATCATCATCGACAACGGCATCATCCTGCTCAAATACTGGCTCGAGGTGGGCGACAAAGAGCAGGAGCGGCGTTTCCGTGCGCGTATCGACGATCCGGTGCGGCAATGGAAACTCTCGCCCATGGACCTGCCGTCGCGCGAGCGCTGGTACGAATATTCGCGGGCACGCGACCTGATGCTGGACGCCACGGACACGGATGCCGCGCCCTGGCATATCGTACGCTCGGACGACAAAAAGCGCGCGCGCCTGAACCTGATCACCCATCTGTTGAAGCAGATCCCCTACAAGCACGTTCCGCAGAAGAAAGTCAAACTTCCCAAGCGGTCGATGAAGCATGCCTATGACGATGAGAAGCCCATGGCCAAACGCCGCTGGATACCGGAACGCTTCTGATTACCGACAGAGTATTTCCTGACGGCATTCTTTGAATCGGATAATTCGATACTAACGATGAACCAACGCGATAAACCCGGCTTGATCCCCAGCATCCAGTGGCTGCGCAGCTATCCGAAGGAATGGTTGCGTCCGGACATCTTTGCCGGTTTGACGGCGGCGGCAGTTGTCATACCCAAGGCAATGGCTTATGCCACGATTGCCGGTCTGCCGGTTCAGGTGGGTTTGTATACAGTGTTCGTGCCGATGGTGATCTATGCGCTGCTGGGTACCTCGCGCCCGCTCAGTGTCAGCACGACCACGACGATCGCGATACTGGCCGCAGCCGAATTGGGCATCGTGGCACCCAATGGCGATCCCGTAACGCTGCTGGCTGCCGGTGCGACCCTGGCGATGCTGGTCGGCGCGATGCTGGTGCTGGCGTCGGTGTTGCGCTTCGGTTTCGTTGCCAACTTCATTTCCGAACCGGTATTGACCGGTTTCAAATCAGGCATCGGCCTGGTGATCATCGTTGACCAGATCCCCAAGCTGTTGGGCGTGCATATTCAGAAGGCCGGTTTTTTCAGGGATCTTCTTTCCATATTCCAGCACCTTCCGCAGACCTCGATCGCCACGCTCATGCTGGCGCTGGCGTTGCTGGCGTTGATGTTCGCCATGGAACATTTCACGCCGCGCGCCCCGGTCCCGCTGATCGCCGTCGGTATCGCGATTGCCGCCTCCGCCCTGTTGGGCCTGCACGAAGCCGGCGTGGCGACGATAGGCAACATTCCGCGCGGCCTGCCCTCATTCGTCTTGCCGCAACTCGACCTTGTCGCCGAGATGTGGCCGGCCGCGGCCGGCATCGCGTTGATGAGCTTCACCGAGACCATCGCCGCCGCCCGCGCGTTCAGTGCGCCCGGCGAACCGCGTCCGGTGCCCAACCAGGAACTGCTGGCGGTCGGCCTGGCCAACGTCGCCGGAGGTTTGATTGGAGCCATGCCGGCGGGTGGCGGGACATCGCAGACGGCGGTCAATCGCGCCGCGGGGGCGCGCACACAACTGGCGGAGCTCGTCACCGCCGCGGCTGCATTGGCGACGCTGCTGCTGCTCGCACCGGTCATCGCGCTGATGCCTCAGGCCGCACTCGCGGCGGTGGTGGTGGTGTATTCGCTGGGGCTGATCCAGCCCGGCGAGTTTCTCGCCATCCGCAGCGTGCGCAAGATCGAATTTCGCTGGGCGCTGATCGCGCTGGTCGGTGTGATGTTATTGGGAACCTTGAAAGGGATCCTTTTCGCCGTGATCGTCTCGGTGCTGGCACTGGCACAGCAGGCGTACAGCCCGCCGGTCTATGCGCTGGGACGCAAACGCGGCACCGATGTGTTCCGGGCGCGCTCGGACGAGCATCCGGACGACGAGACCTGGCCCGGTCTGTTGATATTGCGCACCGAAGGACGGGCCTTCTTCGTCAACGCGCAACAGATCGGCGACAAGATGTGGCCGCTGCTCGAGCAGGAGAAACCCTCGGTGGTGCTGATCGACTGCAGCGCCCTGATCGATATCGAGTACACGGCGCTCAAGATGCTCACCGAGGCAGAGGAAAAGCTGCGCGCCGACGGCATCGAGTTGTGGCTGGCGGCGCTCAATCCGACCGTGCTGGAAGTGGTGAAGAATTCCCGGTTGGGCGAGGTCCTGGGCAGGCAACGCATGTTCTTCAACGTGCAGACCGCGGTGGAAAAATACCAGCGGAGCAGGCCAGACGCAGTGACCTGATCGATGCCGTTAAAAGCTAATCCAAGATGTTCGATCTCTTTCAATCCATCTTCCGCGGCGGGGAGCAACAGGGACGTTATCCCGAATCGTTGATCGAGGCTGCGATCGAACGCGCTGTGGACGGCACCGATCCGCGGTTGCGGGCTCTGTCCGGATATAAAAAGCAATTGCGCACATCCGTCATCCATGCGATCGACCATGTGGTCGCGCTGGTAGACGGGATTCCCGCGCCGTTGCCGGCCGGGCGCGGCGACTACAACGCCGATCCGCGCCTCAGAGCGCTGTTTGCCTCGGCCGATCGCATGCAGGAAGTGTTTGGCCATGATGCCGCGCTGAACGAATTCCGCGACGGCCCCGACAATGGAGCCAGGCAAGTCGTTGCGCTGCTGTTGGCGGAGCGCGTAGAGAAGAATGTTCTGGGCATGGAACTGGCCGGCGAGATGTTACGGCGCGATGTCGCTCAGGTCTCGGTCAGCTTTCGCAAGCATCGCCTGATCGAGGTGACGAGCAACGAGGCGGACACGCGCCGTCAGCTCAAACGCCGCGCGTTCGATCACCTGCTTACCCTGGCGTTGGCGCGCATTGCCGACGTGCTCGGTGAAAAAGCCGATCTCGCGCGCCAGCGCGACCTGCTGCAGCACAAGTTGGGCGTGTTGAAGCGCGGCGGCTGGAGTCTGGAGGCGGTGGAGGCTACGCCCTCTGAACATGCAGCGTTGATCGGCGAACTGCAGGAGATCGAGACAGCGCTGGCCAAACTGGGCGCGGACGCCAATGCATTGCAGCAACGTCTGGATATCGTTGCCGACTTGCTGGGTCATGCAGAGCAACAACTCTGGGCGGGGGATTCCGTCATTCATCTGGACAACATGAACATCCGGCGCGATGCGCAGGATGCATCGGCACAACGCATCTCACTGCGGGAACTGCACAACGCGCGCGGGGCCAGCCTCGCGATGCTGCTGGTTACGCTGGCTCCGGGGGAGTTGCCGCGGCGGGAGAGTGTACTGTCCGCAGCGGCGCGTTACCTCTAATCGGTACGAACTGCATCAGGCCTTCTTTTCGTTTTCGACAGCCTTATCCATGATTTCCTTGTAAAGCCGGATGATTTGCGCCACCAGTTGCTGATATTCGGGATTGCGATTCGTAAGCGGCTTGATCGTCTCGGCGTCATGAAATACGCTTTCAAGAAATTGCATGTCGTGTTCGCCCAATTTTTCGCCGGCATCGACCCTTTTTTTCACATCCAGCGCGCGCGGCAGCCGCTGGGTATTTAACCGTTCCACCAATGCATGGATGACGCCCGGGTCGTGAGATTTATCAGTCATGATGATTTCCTCTGGTGTTCAGCTAGTTGGCCAATTGTCACTATAATTCACCGATCGTCACACCGACACCGGCATGATTGGATTTCAAGGTGCATTTTATCAGCCTTTCCTCGCAACCATAGAAAATTTGCGATTAGCCTATACGACTTTCCAGTACCATCCGAACAGGAAAAAGACATCGACAGGTTCGGAAATCTCGTCAAATTGAAGGAGTGGTCTTGAACGGCCGCAGAGTCCCGGGCAATGGATGGTGTATCGGGTGAATTGCGCCAACAATGATTTTTGAAAAGGAGCCTGTCATGGAAATCGGAATGATCGGTCTTGGAAGAATGGGTGCAAACATGGCAAGGCGCCTCGTCAACGGGGGTCACCGCTGCGCGGTGTTCGACAGGTCGCCGGAAGCCGTGGCTGCACTGGTCAAGGAAAAGGCGGCAGGCGCCTCTACTCTCGCGGAGCTGGTGAAAAAACTGGAGAAGCCCCGGGCGATCTGGCTGATGGTTCCGGCGGCGGTCGTCGGCAATACCATCGCCGACCTGCTCCCCCTGCTCGAGAAGGGGGACATCGTGATCGACGGCGGCAACTCGTACTACGTGGACGACATCGGGCGCGCAAAGGAACTGGCCACCAAGGGTATCCACTATGTGGATGTCGGCACCAGCGGCGGCGTGTGGGGATTAGAGCGCGGTTATTGCATGATGATCGGCGGAGAGGCGGCGACGGTGAAATACCTTGATCCGATCTTCAAGACGCTGGCTCCCGGCATCGGAGACGTGCCCAGCACACCGGGACGCGAGAAGTTAAAGGGGACGGCGGAACAGGGTTACCTCCACTGCGGGCCGAATGGCGCCGGCCACTTCGTCAAGATGGTGCACAACGGCATCGAGTACGGGCTGATGGCCGCGTACGCCGAGGGGCTCAACATCCTCAAGCACGCAAACGTCGGCAAAGAAGGCCGCGAGGCCGACGCCGAGACGACACCGCTGCGCCACCCCGAACACTACCAGTATGATTTCAACCTGGCCGACATCGCCGAGGTTTGGCGGCGCGGCAGTGTCGTGGCTTCCTGGCTGCTGGACCTGACGGCCAGGTCACTGATGGAATCACCGGACCTGAAGAATTTTTCGGGCCGCGTTTCGGACTCGGGCGAGGGCCGCTGGACCATCCAGGCGGCGATCGACGAAGGGGTTCCGGCCCAGGTGCTCACTGCCTCGCTCTATGAACGCTTCAGCTCGCGAGGCGAGGCCGATTTCCACAACAAACTGCTCTCGGCGATGCGTTACCAGTTTGGCGGACATCACGAGAGGCCAGCGAAGCAGGGTGGCGGATCTTGAGCAGTTGCGGGCCCGCGCAAAAGGACAGCTTCGAATTCCCGTAATCCAACATGATCGGATGCGACCGGCATCTGCTTCGCAGCCTGATTCAGGAGGTCAGTTATGCGCACCGAAGTGCTTGCTGATGCGGAGGCCGTCGCAAGGAGAGCAGCGGAAGTCATCGCGGAACAAGCCCGCGCGGCGGTCACCGCACGCGGCCGCTTCGTGCTTGCGGTAAGCGGAGGCAAAACTCCTTGGGTCATGTTGCGTGCGCTCGCCACCGAAGAGGTCCCCTGGAAACATGTTCATGTCGCGCAGGTCGATGAGCGTGCCGCGCCCGCAGGACACGCTGACCGCAACCTCACGCATTTGCGCGTATCGCTGCTCGAACACTGTCCGCTAACCTCGGGACAGATCCATGCCATGCCGGTGGAAGCCTCCGATCTTGAAGCCGCGGCCATGCGTTATGCAAAGACCCTCCGGGAAATCGCGGGGACGCCGCCCGTGCTTGATCTGGTTCACCTGGGCCTGGGGCCCGACGGCCACACGGCGTCCCTAGTCCCCCGCGATCCGGCGCTTGAAGCGGCCGACCGCGATGTCGCCATCACCGGGGCGTACCAGGGAAGACAGCGGATGACCTTGACCTATCCGATACTCAATCGTGCTCGGGAGATCTTATGGGTTGTCACCGGTGCCGAAAAAGCTGCCATGCTCAAGCGCCTGCAAGATGGGGACACTTCCATACC
>DATKAK010000101.1:0-30095 GCA_035498295.1 Gallionella sp.
CAGCGTGCGATAACGCTCGATCATCGCGGGCACCTGCTCGCTTTGATCGGGATGCACAATAAATACGATTTCGTAATGCCGCATTGCATCTCCTTATGGTAAAAGCCCCCCGCCATGCGTAGCGGTGGAGCAAGGTAAGTGAAACCGGAAATCAGCTTCACAGGGGCGCGCATTATAGCGAAATGTGCTTGCGGGTCAAGGGTTTTATGCGTTCCGGTCATCGCCCGATGCGTTGCCGCACCGCCTCAAACAGGCAGATCGCCGTTGCTGCGGCCGCATTCAGGGATTCGATTTTGCCGGGCATCGGGATGGATATCCGTCGCGTGGCAAGGCTCAGCAGATCCGCTGACAGTCCCGCCCCTTCATTGCCGATCAGAAACGCGAGCTTGCCGCGCAGGTCGCAGTCATACAGGCTGTGCTTGGCGCGCAGGCTGGTTGCGAGCAGATCGCCGCGAAATGTTTCTGCCACGGCCTGCAAATCCTGCTGCTCGAAAATGCGCAGCTCAAAATGCCCCCCCATCGCCGAGCGCAACACTTTCGGCGACCAGACATCTGCGCATCCCGGGGATAGAAATACTGCGTCGCATCCGGCGGCGGCGGCAGACCGCAGCATCGAACCCAGATTCCCGGGATCCTGAATATTCTCCAGCAACAAGGAAAAACTCGCGTCGGCAATTGCTCCTGCCGGTTGCGGAATATCGATCAGCGCGATGATCCCGCCGGGAGTCTTCAACTCGCTGAGCCCCGCGAACAATTTTTCGTCCAGCCGCGTCACGGGAACGCCTGCTGCGCGCTGCAACAGGCCGGCAATCTCGACATCGTTTGCCGCGGAAGCATTCAGCAGAATATGACCCGGCCGGTTGCCGCGATCCAGATAGGCGGCAAGCAGATGCGCGCCGTCCAGCAACGTCTGTCTGGTTTTGGTGCGCTGCCTGGCCGATCCGGAGAGTCTGGCGAGTTCCTTGTAGAAAGGATTGTCGCGGGATAGGATGGCCTTCATTCAGGAACGGCCTTAAGCCGACTCGGTGGATTCCTGCTCCAGCAACACGCCGATCTCCTGCAACGATGGCAATTCCTGCAAGGCGCGCAGATTGAGATCATCGAGGAGCTGTTTGGTGGTGGCGAACAACTCGGGTTTCCCGGGCGTGTCGCGCGTACCGACCACTTCCACCCAGCCGCGTGCTTCCAGCGTCTTGAGTATCTGCGACGATACCGCGACGCCGCGTATCTCCTCGATGTCGCCGCGCGTAACCGGCTGGTGGTAGGCGATGATGGCGAGCGTCTCCAGTACGGCACGCGAATAGCGCGGTGATTTTTGCGGGTTGAGCCGATCGAGATATTTCTGCATTTCCGGTTTGGCGCGGAACCGCCAGCCGCTCGCCACACAGTTCAATTCCACGCCGCGTCCTTGCCAGTCCTGCGACAGCTCTTCGAGCAGCGATTCCAGCAGGCCATTGTCCAGCGGTTCATCGCAAAGCCTTTTCAGCTCCGCTACGGTTAACGGTTCGCTGGCAGTCAACAGCGCGGTTTCCAGCACCCGCTTGAGCTGCTGTATGTCAGGCAGCAACTCGCCGGGAGCTGCAGTTTCACTCTGCGGTAATGGCACGACTTGTTCGGACATAGATGTTCCCCAATGTTTCGCCCTGTTGGATTTCAACCAGATATTCCTTGGCCAGTTCAAGGATCGCAATAAACGTGACAACCAGTTTGTGTACGCCGCTTTCCACGTCGAAAAGCTTGCCGAATTCGACGAACTCGCCTCCCTGCAGGCAACGCAGGATATGCGTCATCTGTTCGCGCACCGAGAGCTGTTCGCGGCGCACTTTGACATGCGTGTTGAGCCTGGCCCGTGCCAGCAGCCCCAGCCAGGCCAGCCGCAAGTCTTCCACCGTGACTTCTGGCAAACGCTCGCGCACGGTATTTTCTACCAGCACTTGCACGATCTCGAAATCACGCCCGGCCAGCGGCAATTCGTTGAGCTTTTGCGCGGCAAGTTTCATCTGCTCATATTCCAGCAAACGGCGCATCAGCTCCGCGCGCGGGTCTTCTCCCCCCTCCTCTTCGCTGGCCCGGGGCGGACGCGGCAACAGCATGCGTGACTTGATCTCGATCAGCACTGCGGCCATCAGCAGATAATCCGCGGCGAGTTCCAGGCGATGCTTCTGCATCATCTCGATGTACCCCATGTACTGGCGGGTCAATTCCGCCATGGGGATGTCCAGCACATCGAGGTTGTGCTTGCGGATCAGGTACAGCAAAAGGTCCAGCGGCCCCTGAAAGGTTTCCAGCACCAATTCCAGCGCATCCGGCGGAATGTACAGATCCTGGGGAAATTCCAGCAACGGCTCGCCGTGGATACGGGCGAGCGGCACAGCGGATTGTATATCTGGCTGATTCATAGCGTGTTGGCGCAACAAGCGCGCTGCAATTGGATTGGCGGGCACGGCATGGTACCAAAAGAACAAAACACGCAGCAATCGCCTTGTTCGGGACGCAGCATGGCATGGCACCCGCTGCATTCGTAGAAATACCAGCACGCATCTTCCGGCATCGTCTCTTCCTTGGACATGCCGCAGTGCGGACAGGTGATCGTCGATTGCAGGATGACTCCAAAGGTGTCAGTCATAGTTGATACCCATCGCCTCGCGCACATCGCGCATGGTTTCAGCGGCCAGTTTGCGCGCCTTTTCGCAACCGTCTGCGATGATGTTGCGCACCAGCGTGGGATCATCCAGGTATGGTTGTGCGCGCTCCCGCGTCGGGCGCAGTTCCGCCAGCACCGCATCGATCACCGGCTGTTTGCATTCGACGCAGCCGATGCCTGCACTCTTGCAGCCTTGCAGGACCCATTGCTGCGTATCCTCTCCGGAATAGATCTGGTGCAATGGCCACACCGGGCACTTGTCCGGGTCGCCCGCATCGCCGCGGCGTATACGCGCCGGATCGGTCGGCATGGTGCGGATCTTCTTGCTTACACTGGTCTCGTCTTCACGCAGGGTGATGGTGTTGTTGTAGGACTTGGACATCTTCTGCCCGTCCAGGCCGGGCATCTTCGACGCGGCGGTGAGCATGGCATGCGGCTCGGACAAGATCATCTTGCCGCCGCCTTCGAGATAGCCGAACAACCGCTCGCGGTCGCCATGACTCAGACTCTGCTGCTCGTCCAGCAACGCCTTGGCGGATTCCAGCGCCTCATCGTCGCCCTGCTGTTGAAAGCGGGTGCGCAGTTCGTGATACAGCTTGGCCTTTTTGCCGCCGAGTTTCTTGGCCGCAGCCTCGGCCTTCTCCTCGAATCCCGCTTCGCGACCATAGATGTGATTGAAACGACGCGCGATCTCGCGGGTGAATTCGATGTGCGGCACCTGGTCTTCCCCGACCGGCACCTGGGTGGCGCGGTAGATCAGGATATCCGCGCTCTGCAGCAGCGGATAGCCGAGAAAACCATATGTGCTCAGGTCTTTCTCGGCAAGCTTTTCCTGCTGGTCCTTGTAGGTCGGCACGCGCTCGAGCCAGCCCAGCGGAGTGATCATCGACAGCAGCAAATGCAGTTCGGCATGTTCGGGCACGCGGGACTGGATGAACAGCGTGGCGCGCGCCGGATTGATCCCGGCGGCGAGCCAGTCCACCACCATATCCCATACGTGTTGTTCGATGACTTGCGGCGTTTCATAATGGGTGGTCAGCGCGTGCCAGTCGGCCACAAAGAACAGGCATTCATATTCGTTCTGCATCCTCACCCAATTTTTCAACACGCCGTGGTAATGCCCCAGATGCAAATTTCCGGTGGGTCGCATACCCGATAACACGCGATCAGCAAACATGGTCAAATTCCAAACAAGAACGAAATTCCAAATAATACCGAAAAGAGCTTGATGACCAAGCCGATCACCGGCAAGAGTATCCAACTCAACACGGATGTCCCATGTATCGGGACAATGGCGAGAAAGATCAGGATGAACATGCCGTAAGGCTCAAGCTTCGCCAATTGAAATGCCTGGCGATGCGGCAGCAGGCTGACCGCGACGCGCCCGCCGTCCAGCGGCGGCAACGGCAACAGGTTCAGCACCATCAATATTACATTTATTTTTATCCCGATCATTGCCATTCCAAGCAGCGGGCCGGCAAAATAGTTTTCCGGAAACATCAGCCCCAATTTGTAGAGCAGCGCCCAGCCGCAGGCCATGGCCAGATTCGAAGCCGGACCGGCGATCGCCACCCACAGCATATCCTGTTTTGGGCGGCGCAAAGCTCCAAAATCGACCGGCACCGGCTTTGCCCAACCGAACAGGATTCCACCCAGCATCATGGTCAGCAAAGGCAATATTATGGTACCGAACGGATCGATATGATGCAGCGGATTGAGGCTGATGCGGCCGGCCTGATCGGCAGTCATGTCGCCGAAATGACGTGCCACATAACCGTGCGCTGCTTCGTGCAATGTGATGGCGAACAGTACCGGAATGGCGGCAAGGGCGATGGTTTGTATCAGTTGGTCGATCTGCATCGGGTTCCTGTCGTGTTTATATGCTTTCAATTCCAAACGGGGCAACATCGCCCTTGCCGCGTCTCACCATGACCGGCGCGTCGCCGGTCAGGTCGATCACAGTGGTAAAATCCATGCCCACGGCGCCGCCATCGATCACCAGATCGACCCTTTTCTCCAACAGGTCGCGTATGTGTTCCGCATCGTTCAGCGGCCCCTCTTCTTCAGGCAGGATCAGCGTGGTACTGGATATCGGCTCTCCCAGCTCTTCAAGCAACGCCAGTGCCACCGGATGATCCGGAATCCGGATGCCGATCGTGCTTCGCTTGGGATGCTGCAGGCGTCTCGGAACTTCCTTGGTCGCTTCCAGTATGAATGTGTAGCTGCCAGGCGTGTTGCTTTTGAGCACGCGAAATTTAGCGTTGTCCACACGCGCATAGCGCGCGATTTCCGACAGGTCGCGGCACATCAGGGTCATGGGATGATGCTCGTCCAGTTTGCGTATCTGGCGTATGCGCGTAACGGCATCCTTGTCATCGAGATGACAGCCCAGCGCATAACAGGAATCGGTGGGGTACACCACGATCCCGCCGTTGCGCAACAATTCAGCAGCCTGACGAATCAACCGCGGATTGGGGTTGTCAGGGTGGATAGCAAAGAACTGGGACATCAGGCGGCTTTCAAGGCGGTCTCATTCTTCCATGCTTCCCAAACCGGACGGCAACCGAGGGGAAAATCCGGCAGCCGTCCCATATCGCGAAAGCTTTCGCCAGGGCCGTGAAAATCCGATCCGCATGATGCCAGCAATTTGAATTCCCCGGCATAGCGCGCGAACTCCGCATACTGTTCCGGCGTATGGCTGCCGGTCACCACCTCTATCGCTTGCCCTCCAAGTTCGACGAATTCGGCCAGCAATTCGCGCATGGTCTTGTTTCCCATGCCGACGCGCCCGCTCATATAGCGTCCGGGGTGGGCCAGTACCGCCACGCCTCCGCTGCCGAGTATCCATCCGATTGCATCCGGCAATGATGCCCATTGATGCGGCACATAGCCCGGCTTGCCTTTCACTAGGAAGCGGTTGAACACGCTTTTAACATCTTTGCAATGTCCGGCCTCGACCAGATAACGCGCGAAATGGGTGCGGCCTATCATGTTCGGGTTGTTAGCATAGTGATACACCCCTTCCAGCACGCCGCCTATGCCGGCCTTGGCCAATTCGTCGGACATCTTCTTGGCACGTTCGCCGCGGCCGCTGCGCACTCCAGACAATCCATCGAGCAGCGGCGGATAATCCGGAGTGATGTTCAAACCGACAATGTGCAAGGTGTGGCTGCGCCACGATACGGAGATCTCCACCCCGTTGATAAAGGTCATGCCGTATTGCGCAGCCGCGGCACGCGCTTCATCCAGGCCATCGACATCATCGTGATCGGTCAATGCCATCATTTTCACGCCGCGCCCCGCCGCGCGGTTCACAAGTTCCACAGGTGTCAGAGTGCCGTCGGAAACGTTGGAGTGGCAATGCAGGTCGTAGTCCAGCATCAGATCTCTCCGCCTCCTTTTTTCATGGCCTTCCCTTCTTCTGCGCGCCTGCGGCGCACCTCCTTCGGATCGGCGGTCAACGGGCGGTAAATCTCGATGCGATCCTTGTCCCGCAGTACTGTATCGGATTTGACCAGTTTGCCGAATATGCCCAGCTTGTTCCTGTCCAGATCAATTTCTGGATGCCTGGCCAGCACACCGCTGGACTGGATCGCCGCAGCCGCGGTCGTTCCTTTGGGCACGCAACTTTTCAGCAGGATTTGCTCGTTCGGCAGTGCGTACACCACCTCGATATTGACCATGTCGTTCATTTGTTCGAATAAACCATTTCCGCACGGCGGATGAAAGCATCCACGAAGCTGCCGGCGATGTAATGAAACACCGGCCCGACCATCTTTTCCAGCAGCTTGCTGGAAAACTCGTAGTGCAGCCGGAACTCTATTTTACAGGCTGAGCCGCTCAAGGGGATAAATCGCCAATTTCCGTCCAGATTTTTAAAAGGTCCGTGTTGCAATTTCATGTCGATCTGGCTTGGCGGCTTGCGCACATTCTCGGTGGTGAAGCTCTGCTTGAGGTGGTGATAATCAATGTGCACTGTGGCATGAACAATAGAGCCATCGAGGTGGGTGACACTGGCACCACCGCACCATGGCAAAAACTTCGGATAATCTTCCACGCGATCCACCAAAAAAAACATCTGCTCCGCGCTGTGCGGAACCAGGACAGTTTTCTCCACTAACGCCATTGCTTGACCAAGATCTGATTCCCAAGGGACGCGATTACAAAGACTGGTAGAATAGTCTAACACAGCGCTAAATCACCCGATATGAGTATCATCCAGAACAAAAAGGCCTTCCACGAGTACTTCATCGAGGACAAATACGAGGCCGGCATCATGCTGGAAGGATGGGAGGTCAAGGCCATCCGCGCCGGGCGGGCTCAGCTCAAGGAAGCCTATGTCATCGCGAAGGACGGCGCGCTGTATTTGATCGGTTCGCATATCAGCCCGTTGCCGAATGCATCCACGCATATCCACCCCGATCCCGTGCGCACGCGCAAGCTGTTGCTGCACAAGCTGGAGATCGACCGGCTGATCGGCAAGGTGCAGCGCGCCGGCTACACTCTGATGCCGCTCGACATGCACTACAAGAACGGACGTGTCAAACTGGAAATCGGGCTGGCCAAAGGCAAGAAGCAACATGACAAGCGGGCAACAGAACGAGAGAAAGACACTAAACGTGAAGCCGCACAGGCTATGAAAAAAGCACGTCGTTGAAAGCTAGCCTGCTTGCGGCGCAGACTAACATTCGCTCAGCGAATGTTAAGCTCGCAACGCGAGTGGTCCGGGCTATAAGCGCGCCGCAGAAAAGGAAAAAGACGCCGATCGCGAAGCGGTTCAAGCAGTAAAATGGGAACATCGCCAGGAACAACCATGGAAGAACCTGCAAAATCTCAAACCGCCTATCTCGCCGGAGGATGCTTCTGGGGAATGGAAGAACTGGTGCGCCGCATTCCGGGCGTGCTGGATACCGAGGTCGGTTATACCGGCGGCAACGTGCCGAATGCGACTTATGAGAAACACGACGGCCACGCGGAAGCCTTGAAGGTGGTATTCGATCCACACAAGCTTGCCTACCGCCACTTGCTGTTCGAGTTCTTCCGCATGCATAACCCGACCACGAAAAACCGCCAGGGCAACGACATCGGCTTGTCGTACCGCTCGGCGATCTTCTACACCGACGAGGAACAGAAAAGAACTGCCGAGGAAGTCATCCGCAGCGTGGATGCCTCAGGCGAATGGGGCGCGAAGGTGGTGACCGAGGTCGCGCCGTTCCGCGAATTCTGGGACGCGGAGGATTACCATCAGGACTACCTCGTCAAGCATCCGCGCGGCTACACCTGCCACTACGTCAGGCGGATGAACCTTGGCGAAAATTCGTGATACTGACAGAACATTTCGCATCTGTGCAAATTTCGATTTACATGATATTTGCATGAATGATGTCGCATCATCATTCGCCAACAGCGCGCTCTCCAATTGCGTTGAGATCAAACAATATTAGGACGCCGACCTTGCATTAGGCTTTGAAAAATTATCGACGGGGAAAAGATGGGATTTTTTACAGAATATGACCGATTCACGAAAACAGGTTCGGGAGCGCATCCGGAAAGACTCAACAGGCGCTATATTGCTTTGATTGAGAGTAACAGGAAGATCCTGCAAAACAGCACTATCCTGGATATCGCCTCCCATGATGGCCGATGGTCGTTTGCTGCTCTAAAATCTGGTGCAGGACAAGTTATCGGCATCGAAGGAAGGCAGGAACTAGTGGATAAAGCCATACAAAACATGATGCATTACGATATTGAGCCGAATAAATATCGTTTTATTACCGGCGATATCCATCAGGAAATCCACAAGATCGAGGAAAGGATCGATGTTGTTCTATTGTTGGGATTTTTCTATCACACGATGAAACACTATGAATTATTCGAGGCGATCAAAAAGATCGGGCCCAAATACATCATATTGGACTCCAACGTTGTTAATGGCGGCCCCGATACTCCCCCTCTGATATTTCTAAAAAATGAACCAACCAATAATCCTTTGTACGCAATAGGCAGCGAGAAGTTTGCGCTGGTCGGCGTTCCAAATATAGCCGCCATCAACATGATGCTTGATGATATTGGCTACTCATATGAATATTTCAATTGGCAGACATTACCAATGGGCACAGGCCTGGCTTACTGCCAGGATTACAAAGACGGAATCCGCATTACACTGACCGCCAGTTTAAAAGAATAATTGTCTTCAATCTGTAGCTGGTTATATTCAGTTAACCAGCGCTTCCGTTTCCTGCAACAATTCCCTGGCTTTGGTGGCAACATCATGATCGGGATTGATCGTCAGCAGCTTTTGCCAGACCTCCCGTGCTTCCTTGACGTTGTCTTTGGCACGGTGCAATAGCAAACCAAGATTCACATAGGCGTGGCCGAAGCCGGGATCACGCGCAATCGCCTCGCGGAATGCCTTTTCAGCCAGACTGATATCGTCGTTGCGCCAATACATCGTGCCGAGATCGGTGCGCACACCCGGAAGATCGGGATTGATCTCAAGCGCGCGCTGGTAATATATGATCGATTGTCCGGCATCGCCATTGTCGTAAAAAATATTGCCGAGCGAAATCGCAGCCTCGACATCGTTGTTATCCTTGTTCAAACGTTCCTTGAGTTGAGCGACACTGCTGGTTGAGTTCATCGATTGGTTCTCCAAGCTAAAGATTCTAAATAAACTTTCGAAGCCGGCACCCTGACGGAAACAGACTGTGCCAATATTCGCAGGCTAGTATATCAAAATCGCGGGCAGACCGGTCACCAAACGATGCCAAGCACCGCTACGCACACGGTCAACAGGCCCAACGAAAGATTCACGCCGACCAGTCTGCGTATCTTGCCCAGTATCTCGCCTGCCTCCTTCCAGTTTTGCCCGGCTACCAGCCTGCTGAGCTTTCTGTACTGCGTAAAATACACGTGGCCGTAGATCGCAATCATCGCCAGTCCCAATGCCAGCATGATATCGATGTAAGGCTGAACACGTGCGAAACCGCCGTAAAGCATGATCATCCACAAGCCGCTTGCCGGCAGCACCGCGACGGCGCCCCACACCCAGACAAAGAACCGGCGGAACACCGCGTTCCACAGGCGCAGGCGCTGAGGCGGCTCGAGTGTTTCCACAGCGGCCGGACGCAGCACTACGTAGGCCAGGAACATGCCTCCCACCCAGATCAGGGCAGCAATCAGGTGGATCAGTTTCAGCAAAATCATTCGTGTTCCTCTGTGCAGTAAATTGGCTGGCAAGATGCCTCATAGCCGTTCTTCGCCTCCCCGTCCGGCAGCCGGAACGGGAAACAATAACTCGCGCACCGGTCTGAAACTTTTGCGGTGTGCGACCGATACCCCATATTGATGCAGTGCGACAAGGTGTGCGGCGGTGGGATACCCCTTGTGATCGGCAAAGCCGTATTGCGGATATCTTTCATGCAATTCTATCATCAAGGCATCGCGTGAAGTCTTCGCCAGAATCGAAGCGGCGGAAATCGCGGCGATCTTGCTGTCGCCTTTCACGATGGCCTGGCTCGGTATGCCGGTTGCGGGGCAGAACAGCCCGTCCACCAGCACCAGTTGCGGTTGTATCGACAATGCGAGCACCGCGCGGCGCATTGCCAGCAGCGTGGCTTGCAGGATGTTCAGCCGGTCTATCTCGCCGACTTCGGCATAGGCCACCGCCCAAGCCAAGGCGCGTTCGCGGATGATGACCGCAAATGCGTCGCGCTGCCGCTCGGTAAGCTTTTTGGAGTCGGCCAGACCTTCGATCGGGTTGGCATCGTCGAGCATCACCGCTGCGGCGCAGACCGGTCCGGCCAGCGGACCTCTTCCCGCCTCGTCTACACCGCAGGTCAGAAACGATTCAGCCATTTGGCAGGAGGGAGAGTACGGCCGCAGCCGCTTTCTGGGCAGTGTTCTGGCGCAGCGTTCTATGCAACTCGGTGAATATTTGCTCCAGTTCCATGACCGCCCTCCTGTCGCAGACCAGATTGAGCAACGCCTGCGCGAGGTTTTCCGGGGTGGCGTCTTCCTGCATGAGTTCAGGCACGACAAAGCGTCCGCTCAGGATGTTTGGCAAACCATAATACGGTTGATAACCCTTGGCTTTCATGAGCCGGTAAGTCAAGGGATGCATGCGATAGGTGATCACCATCGGGCGCTTGAGCAGGGCTGCTTCCAGCGTGGCGGTACCCGATGCGACCAGTACGCCATCTGCGGCGATCATCGCGTCCTGGGCATGCCCGAACAGCAAGGTGACAGGCAATTCATGCGCGTTGCAATCATAGATCGCTTGTTCGAATATTGCGCGGGTTTCACGGCTCGCCAGCGGCACCAGAAAACGCGCCTCGGGAAATTTATCCAGGATCAGCTTCGCCGTTTCGATATACGTGCGCGCCAGATGTTTGACTTCGCTCTGGCGGCTGCCGGGCAGGAAAGCGAACACCTTCGTCTGGAGCGGAATGCGCATCGCCTCGCGCATCTCGTCACGATTCGGCTGCTCGGGTAGCAGGTCTGCAAGGGGATGACCGACATAATCCACCGGCACGCCGGCCTGCTGGTACAACTTGGGCTCGTGCGGGAACAACGCAAGCATATGCGACACGGCACGCTTGATTTTGTGGATGCGCTCCCCGCGCCATGCCCATATCGATGGACTGACGTAATGGACGGTCGGGGTGCCTTGCTGTTTGAGCTTGAGCTCCAGATCAAGATTGAAGTCGGGCGCATCGACCCCGATGAACAGATCGGGCCGGCGTTCAAGCAAGTAGTCGAGCAATTTGCGCCGGATGCCGGCAATTTCGCGGTAATGGCGCAACACCTCGATATAGCCGTTCACCGCGAGTTTTTCCATCGGAAACAGCACTTCCAGGCCGGCGGCACGCATCCTGGACCCGCCGATGCCCACGAATTTCACGTCGGGGCGCGCTTCCTTGATCGCAGCCATCAGATGGCCTCCCAGCATGTCTCCCGATGCTTCGCCCGCGACGATACCGATTGTGAGTTGCTTCTGCGGCATATGAACAATCTATTGGTTGCTTATTGTGGAAGCATCGCCAGGCGGATGGGCATAGTTCTTAGCGGACGATGCCGCGTTCGGACGTGGCGAGAAAATCCACCAGCAGCTGCAATTCCGGATGCGCTGACGATTGGGATTGCAAAGCGGCCTTTGCTTCATCCAGGCTGAGACCGGACTTGTACAATGTCTTGTAAGCGTGCTTGACCGCCTTGATGGACTCGCTGGAAAATCCGCGTCGCTTGAGGCCTTCCGAATTGATGCCGTGCGGAACGGCGGGACTATCGGCAGCTGTGACATAAGGCGGCAAATCCTGAGACAGGCGCGTCTGAAATCCGGTCATCGCATGCGCGCCGATACGCACGAACTGATGCACCCCGGACAGGCCCCCGAGAAAGGCCCAATCACCCACATGCACGTGGCCGCCCAGGGTCGCGCCGTTCGCCATGATGGTGTGGCTTCCAATCTGGCAGTCGTGCGCGATATGCACATAAGCCATGATCCAATTGTCGTTGCCGATGCGCGTAACGCCGGCATCCTGCACGGTACCGGTATTGAACGTGCAGAATTCGCGTATGGTGTTGTTATCGCCGATCTCCAGGCGGGTGGGCTCGTTCTTGTATTTCATGTCCTGCGGGATCTCGCCCAGAGAATTGAATTGAAAGATTCGATTGCGCTTGCCGATGCGCGTGTGGCCGCTGATCGACACATGCGGACCGACCACTGTTCCCGCCCCGATCTCGACATGTTCGCCGATGATGGAATAGGCTCCCACCTCGACGTCATCGGCGAGCCTCGCTTCAGGATGAATGAGAGCCGTTGCGTGTATCATCAATCCACCGATTTGACCGTGCACATCAATTCCGCTTCGGCAACCACCTGGCCTTCCACTTCAGCGGTCGCGCCGAACTTGTACAAGCCGCGCATGCTGCGAATGAGATCGACTTTGAATATCAATTGATCGCCGGGGCCGACCGGCTGCCTGAAACGCGCGTTGTCGATGCCCACGAAGTAATACACCGAATTCTTGTCGATGCCCGCCTTGAACGATAACAGCGCGGCGGTTTGGGCCATCGCCTCGATGATCAATACGCCGGGCATCACCGGGTAATGCGGGTAATGCCCCGGGAAGTAAGGTTCATTGATCGTCACGTTCTTCAACGCCACGATGCTCTTGTCGGGTTCAACGGACAGCACGCGGTCTATCAGCAGGAACGGATACCGATGCGGCAGCAGATTGATGATCTCGTTGATGTTCATTTGTATACTCATCTTGCTTTCCTTGTAGAAGCTGGCTTTAATGATTCAAGTTCCTGTTCCAGGGTTTTGATCCGCTTCACCAGATCATCCAGATGGCGCAGATGCACGACGTTTTTGCGCCATTCTTCGGCCTTGGCGGCCGGGAATGAGCCGGAGTAGAACCCGGCTTCCCGGATGGATTTCGTGACCAGGGTGTATGCGGCAATCTCCACGTGATCAGCAATCTGCAAATGCCCTGATATGCCTGCGTTGCCGCCAATCAGGCAATAGCGCCCGACCGTGCTGCTGCCCGCGATCCCCGAAAATCCGGCCATGGCGGTGTGCGCGCCGATGCGCACGTTATGAGCGACCTGGATCTGGTTGTCCAGCTTCACACCCTCCTCGATCACCGTATCATCCAGCGTGCCGCGATCGATGGTGGTGTTTGCGCCGATCTCCACGTCGTCGCCGATCACCACGCGGCCGATCTGAGGAATCTTCAGCCAGCGCCCCTGATCCATCGCGATGCCAAATCCATCCGAACCGATCACAGCGCCGGAATGCGCGATCAAATTGTCACCGATCACGCAGTCGTGATAAATCACCACTCGCGGATACAGGCGCGCATGGCTGCCGATCGTGACGTTATTGCCGATATAACACCCCTCGCCGACCGCGCTGTGTGCTCCTATCCGCGCACCGTCCCCGATCACGGCAGTCGCAGCGATGCTGGCAGTCGCGTCTATGTTCACGCCTGAGCCGATGACCGCGCTGGGATGGATACCGGGTTTCGCCTCAGGCAGCGGATTCAGCAACGCCGAAACCTTGGCGAAATACGCGTACGGATTATCCGAGATGATGCGGGGCAGTTCGGTTGCATCGGCATCGGCTTCGCCAAGAATCACCGCGCCGGCTTTGGTGCTGACGAGTTTTGAACGGTATTTGCTGTTCGCGAGGAAACTGATTTGGGCGGGCTGCGCCGTTTCAAGCGTTGCCACCTGTGAAACCGATGCCTCGGCCCGACCCAATATCCGCCCGCCGAATCGCGCTGCAATCTCGGACAATCGGTAGGAAACAGTCATGCCAGGAATGCCGTCTATTTGCCCGCTGCGCTATCGGATTTGCTGTCCGTTTTGCTGTCCGCAAGACGCTTGATCACCGTGTCGGTGATGTCGATCTTCGGATTTCGATACACGGCTTCCTGCAAGATCAGGTCATACTTTTCCTCTTCGGCGATCGCCTGTATCGCCTTGTTGGCCTGTTCCAGAACGATAGCCAGTTCCTCGTTCTTGCGCAGATTCAAGTCTTCGCGAAACTCGCGCTGCATGCGTTGCAGGTCGACGTTCATGGCTGACAACTCGCGCTCCTTGTTGCGGCGATCCGTATCTGTGAGCTTGCTGTCATCTTTGTCCAGCAGAGTCTGCAGCTCCTTAGCCTGTTTCAACATCTTCTTGATTTCCTGGTCGCGCCCGGAAAATTCCTTTTCGATTTTGCTTTCCGCCTTCATTGCGGGGGCAGACTCGCGCAATATGCGCTCGGTATCCACCACCCCCACCTTGAAATCGGCAGCCATCGTCCATCCCGCGCTCAGAAAAACGGCAAACATGGCTGCTTTGATCATCGATTTCATTTTAATCCCCTTGCAATTCAACCAACGGATTTGCCGCCGTTGACCGGCAACTTTGCTGGCACTCTTTGCCAGCTTGGTTGATTGGCCATGCAAAGCCTTGCGGTCGCTTAGTGTAATCGCTTTATCAGAACACCGTACCCAAAGTAAATTGGAACCTTTGCAACAAGTCTACCGGCTGTTTATTGATCGGCACAGCATAACTGAATTTCAGCGGCCCCACCGGAGATATCCAGGTGACTGCCACACCCGTAGAATAGCGCATTCCTGCGCTACCCGGGAGGTCTCCCGGCCCATACACCCCGCCGCCATCGACAAACCCGCTGAGACGCACGGATTTTTCATTTCCAGTCCCGGGGAAGGGCGCCAGCAATTCCGCACCGATGAGCGCGCGACGCGGCCCCCCCAGTACGGCACCCCTCGTGTCGCGCGGACCCAGCGAATTTGCTTCATAACCGCGCACCGATCCCGGCCCGCCGGCATAGAAATTCTTGAAGAACGGCAGTTCCTGGCCGTCATACCCGCCTCCAATGCCGACTTCGCCGTGCAGCATCAGCGTGAAATCCTTGTTCAGCGGTTGAAACCATTGGTGCTGATAATTCAGTTTGTAGTATCGCGTGTCCAGCACCGGTAAAGCAATTTCCGCATAGGCGCGCTGCATCGTCCCTTCGGTGGTATAGATCGCGCTGTCGAGGCTGTTTCTGCCCCAACCGATCGTACCCAGCAAACTGTTGCTGGTTGTACCGTAGATATTGATGTATTCGATGAGTCTCGTGGAGCTGGTCTGGAACAATCCCAATTGGGTGTTTTCAGCCGCCAATCCATAGTTGATCGTCTGGTCTTCTCCGATCGGAACCCCGAAACGAACACCGCCGCCCACATTATGCGATGAGTATTGACTGACCGCAGTACTTTGCGAATCGGTATTGCGCTTATAAATATCGAAACCGCGGCTTACGCCATCATCGGTGTAATAAGGATTGGTGTAGGAAATGGAGTAGACCTGGTTCAGTTTTCCGGTGTTGACCTGGGTGGAAAGAAAATTTCCGGAGCCGAACAGATTGGCTTGCGAAATGCTGCCGGTCAGTACCAGGCCTTCACCGCTTGAAAAGCCCGCTCCCACCGAAACGCTCCCGGTCGATTTTTCCTTGACCGACATATTCACATCCACCTGGTCGGCTGCCCCTTGCACCGCCGGAGTTTCGATATTCACCTCGGAAAAGAAATCCAGCTTGTCGACGCGTTGCTTGGATTTCTTGATCTTTTCGACATCGAACCACTCGGCTTCGGTCTGGCGAAACTCCCGGCGTATCACCTCGTCGCGTGTTTTGTTATTCCCCGAAATGTTGATGCGGCGAATATACACGCGCTGCCCGGGATCCACCACGAAGTTGAAGGAGACCTGGTGCTTTCCCTTGTCGATATCCGGGATCGCATTCACATTGGCGAACGCATAGCCCTCGCGCCCCAAACGTTCCCCGATCTTCTTGCTGGTTTCCGTCATGTCCTTGCGGGAAAACGTATCCCCCGGCTTCACCAGCACCAGCTTTTCGATTTCGGCTTTCGGCACGATCGTTTCGCCGGACACGGTCACCTTCGCAACGGTGTATTTCTCGCCCTCGGTAAGATTGATCGTGATGTAGATATCCTTCTTGTCCGGAGAGATCGAAACCTGGGTGGAGTCGATGTTGAATTCCAGGTATCCGTTGTCCATGTAGAATGAGCGCAGCGTTTCCAGGTCGGCGGACAGTTTCTGCTTGGAATATTGATCATTGCTGCTGAACCAGGCAAACAAACCGGGTGTGCCGAGTTTCATCAGGTCCAGCAATTGTGATTCGGGATATACATGATTGCCGATCAGATTGATCTTTTTGATTTTGGACACATCGCCTTCCACCACATTGAACACGATGCTGACCCGGTTGCGTTCCAGTTCGGTGACGGTGGTCGTCACCTTGACGGCATATTTGCCGCGCGCGACATACTGGCGTTTCAGCTCCTGGACAGCCTTGTCCAGCGCGCCCTTGTCGAAAATGCGCGCTTCGGCCAGCCCGGCGTATTTCATGGCGTCCTTGAGTTGATCCTTGGGAAAATCCTTCACGCCATTGACTTCGATACTTGCGATCGAGGGCCTTTCCTTCACCTGCACGATCAACACGCCATGATCGACCTTGAGCTTCACATCCTTGAAAAACCCGGTGGCATACAAGGCGTGGATCGCCGCGGCGCCCTGTTCGTTACCCATCGTGTCCCCGACCTTGACCGGCAGATAGCTGAATACCGTCCCCGCTTCGGTGCGCTGAATCCCCTCGACGCGTATGTCCTTCACGATGAATGGCTCGATTGCCCAGGCGCGCGATATACAAAGCAGGAAGAGCATTCCTGCCAGTTTGATCAAATTCATATTTCAGCCTGAGACAAAGCGGTTGATATCGTTATAGATTGCAAAGACCATCAGCGTGCCAAGCAGCGCGATGCCTATCTTCTGGCCGATCTCCCAAGCCATTTCCGGGGGCGGACTGCCTCTGACCAACTCAGCGACATAATACATCAAGTGCCCGCCGTCCAATAACGGGATGGGAAGCATGTTCAATACACCCAGGCTGATGCTGATCAAAGCCAGGAAGCTCAGATAAGCGACCATACCCAGTTTCGCCGATTGTCCGGCGTAATCGGCAATGGTGATCGGGCCGCTGAGATTTTTCATCGACACTTCACCCATCACCATCTTGCCCATCATCTTGAGACTGATGACGGATGTTTCCCAGGTTTTGCGCAGCGACTGCGTCAATGCATCCAGGGGGCCGTAGCTCACATCGGTATACATTGCTTGCCATGCGGCTTCGTCGATTTTCGGGCCTGCGCCGATCTTGCCCGCCGTTATGCCGGATTCGGAAACGGCTTGAGGAATCACAGTAATCTGCAATGCCGTAGTGCCGCGCAGAATGTCCAGGTGCACCGGCTTGCCGGGATGCGCGCGTATCACATCCACCACATCCATCCAGCGCTGCATCTTTATGCCGTTGGCGCGCAGGATCTCGTCGCCTTTCTGCAGGCCGGCTTGTTGCGCGATGCTGCCCTCCACGACGTCACCAATCACGGGCAGCACAACAGGCTGGTAGAGATGCAAACCGAGCTTGTCGAGAAAATCTCCATCCAGATCCCTGGGTTCCAGTCCGCTCACATCAAGCACATGGGTCCGCGTTGCGCCGCGGCCGTCGCGCGCTTCGATCTTCACATTTCCCCGATTCAGCGCCGATTCCAGCATGATCCAGTGCAGTTCCTGCCAGCTTGGAACAGGTTCTCCGTCGATGCTGAGTATCGTTTCGCCGGATTGCATCTGCGCGCTGGCTGCGGGCGTGTTCGGCGGAACTTCTCCCAGTTTGGGTACCAGGCCCGGCACGCCGTGGACAAACAAACCCCAGTACAGCACGATGGCCAGCAGGAAATTCGCCACCGGTCCTGCCGCCACGATCGCCATGCGCTGCAGCACCGGCTTGCGGTTGAAGGCATACGGCAAATCTTCCGGAGCAACCTCTTCCTCGCGCTCGTCCACCATTTTGACGTAGCCGCCGAGCGGAACCGAGGAGATCACCCATTCGGTGTCGCTGCCGGAAAAGCGCCTGCTGTAGATCACATTGCCGAATCCCAGCGAAAAACGCAGCACCTTCACTCCGCAGCGGCGCGCCACCCAATAATGTCCGAATTCATGGAATAGAACCAACAGCGCGATCGCGCCTACGAATGCGAGCAAGGTAATCATCTGCCTATCTTCCTGATCTGTTGTTGCGCGGCGCGGCGCGCTTCGGCATCCGCGCCGATCACGTCATCCAGACAGACAACGGAGCCGACGGATAATTCATCCAGCACCGCCCCGATCACACGCGGAATCGCCAGAAAGGGAATCTGCCTGTCGAGAAAAGCCGCCACCGCCTCTTCATTTGCGGCATTCAAGATCGCCGGCGCCGTGCCTGCTGTTCGCAACGCCTGATAGGCCAGCGTCAAGCAAGGGAATCGGTCGAAATCCGGCGCGGAAAAATTCAAGCTCGCCACTTCGAACAGGTCCAGCGGTGCCACCCCGGCGTCGATGCGATCCGGATACGCCAAACCGTAGGCGATCGGCGTGCGCATGTCCGGGTTGCCCAGTTGCGCCAATACCGAGCCGTCCACGTATTCGACCAGCGAATGGATCACGCTCTGCGGATGCACGACCACTTGGATGTCATCGGCATCCGCGTTGAACAGCCAGTGCGCCTCAATGACTTCCAGACCTTTGTTCATCATGCTCGCGGAGTCCACCGAGATCTTGCGTCCCATCACCCAATTGGGATGCGCACAAGCCTGTTCGGGCGTGACTCTTTCGAGTTCGCTCAACGACAATTTCAGGAACGGGCCCCCGGACGCGGTGAGCAGGATGCGTCTGACGCCGTTGGCGGACGGATCGCCGTCGTAGCCGCGCGGCAAGGCCTGAAAGATCGCGTTGTGTTCGCTGTCGATCGGCAACAGCATCACGCCACTGGCATGCACCGCTTCCATGAACACATTGCCGGCCATCACCAGCGTTTCCTTGTTCGCCAGCAGGATCTTCTTGCCCGCATGCGCCGCGGCGAGCGTGGGGCGCAAACCCGCTGCGCCGACGATGGCTGCCATCACTGCATCCACTTCAGGCAATGCCGCAACCTGTTCCAGTGCGGCCATACCGCTCAGCACTTCGATGTCCAGGCCGGCGTCGCTCACAAGCCGGCGCAATTCTTTGGCCGACGGTTCGTCCAGCAATACCGCATAACTCGGCTTGAATTGCCGGCATTGCTGGAACAGCAGATCGGCCTGACTGTTCGCGGTCAGCGCAACGATCTTGAATCTGTCCGGGTGACGCGCCACCACGTCCAGCGTGCTGGTGCCGATGCTGCCCGTTGAACCCAGAATCGAAATGCGTTGCATCGTATCCGGTTGCATGCCCGGTCAGCCGAGACGTTGCAGCATGATCGCCAGCGCCGCGAGCGGGAGTGTCGAGGTCAATGCGTCGATGCGATCCAGCAAACCTCCGTGGCCGGGCAGCAAAGCTCCGCTGTCCTTGACACCCGCCTGGCGCTTGATCGCCGATTCGAACAGATCGCCGATGACCGCCAGGCCCACCCAGCACCACGAAGCGATCAGCAAACTCGGCAAGAACGCGAAGTGAGATGTGTAGGGACTGAAACTCCAGGCTAGCACCACGCAAACGGAAACGCCCAGCATCGCCCCTGCCACGCCTTCCCATGTCTTGCCCGGGCTGATGCTGGGGGCAAGTTTGGTCTTTCCGAATTTGCGCCCGGTGAAGTAAGCGGCAATGTCTGCCACCCAGACCAGGCTCATCATGCCCAGCAACCACCACGGATGGTCAAGGCGCAAATCCAGCATCGCCAATCCGGTCGGGACCAGCACCGCCCAGCCGACCATTGCCATCAGCATCGGTTTCTCTATCTTCCAGCCCGCCATCAACCATGCGGGCACGATTGCCAGCCAGAGTATCGCCGATACGGCATAGACAGACACATGGGGATAGACCAGCTGGTCAGACGTATGGCTGGTATCGAACCAGATCAATCCCAGCATCAGCGACAGCGTCAACCACCAGAAAATATTCGCCGCTTGATGGCTGAATCGGGCCAGCCTGGACCACTCCGATGCACCTTGCATGACCACCACTGTAACCAATGCGGCCCAACCGCCATCAGACAGGAAGAACAACGCAAGCAAGAACATCAACAGCAGGATTACGGCAGTGATCACCCGCGATTTCAACATCAGGCATTCCTCCCGGAACCGGCATCCGCCGCGCTCGTCTTGCACATCCTATACACTGGGCTCTCCTTCGGGCAGGCTGTGCAATTGTTCGCTGGTCCGGCCAAAGCGCCGTTCGCGCTTCTGGTACCAGGCGATCGCCTTGTCCAATTCATTGCGATCGAATGCCGGCCACAGCGTGTCGGTAAAGTATAATTCCGTATACGCAAGCTGCCACAACATGAAGTTGCTGACGCGCTGTTCTCCCCCGGTACGGATGAACAGATCCGGTTCGGGCGCATCGCTCATCGAGAGATAAGGCTGCAGGTCTTCCTCCGTGAAGGATTGCGCGAGTTGCGGGTGATCCTTGAGCATGGCTTTCACCGCCTCCATCACGTCCCAGCGCCCGCCATAGTTGGCGGCGACAGTCAGCGTCAGCGCGGAATTATTTACTGTAAGCTGCTCGGCATCCCGCATGGTTTTCCTGAGTTTGTCGTCGAAACGGTTGCGGTCCCCGATGATTTTCAGCCGGATGTTGTTCTGGTGCAGTTTGGCAACTTCGCGTTCCAGCATGATCAGGAACAGCGACATCAGGAAAGACACTTCCTCGGCCGGGCGCCTCCAGTTTTCACTGCTGAACGCGAACACCGTCAGGTACTCCACGCCAAGACTGCGGCATGCTTTCACCACATCGCGCAAAGTCTCCACCCCGCGCTGGTGCCCTGCCGCGCGCGGCATGAAGCGCTGCTTCGCCCAGCGCCCGTTGCCATCCATGATGATCGCGATGTGACGCGGGATGCTGGAGGTATCCGGAATGATGCGGGTGGAACTGGGCGGAAGTGTTGATGGCATATCTGGAATTGCCACTAGCGTGGCTGGGGAAAACATCGCGAGCGATGGCAGAACGAGGCGCGCAAGGACAAATAAGCAGCCGCCCTGACACGGCGTTGCAAAACATCCCGGCGCGGGAAGAGCGGCCTGCAGCTGCTCCCGCTGCGGAAGGGTCGTCGCATAGCGACGGGGTACCCACCGGCGTACTCCATGCGGGTGCAATCGGCTGGCTTTGCCAGTGACGTGTCGCAGATGCGGTTTACACGCAAGTTTATCGTTTCACGATCCCGCATTATTTGTCCTTGAGCAACACAGTTATGCCAAGCGCAGCAGTTTTGCACGCCGCGCTATACGGCCATGAGGTCGGATTCCTTTACTGCCAGCGCCTTGTCGATCTCGGCGACGAAACGGTCGGTCAGTTTTTGTATTTCGTCCTGGGTGCGGCGTTCTTCATCTTCCGCAATTTCCTTCTTTTTGAGCGCATCCTTGAGTGCGTTATTGGCGTCACGGCGGATGTTGCGCACCGCTACCCTGGCGGTTTCGCCTTCGGATTTGATCACCTTGATCAGGTCACGGCGTCGTTCCTCGGTCAGCATCGGCATGGGCACGCGTATCAATTCTCCCGCGGAAGCCGGGTTCAGTCCAAGATCCGAATCGCGGATCGCTTTCTCGACCGGGCCGACCATGCTCTTTTCGTAGGGCTGAACACCGATGGTGCGGGCATCGACCAGCGTGACGTTTGCGACCTGGTTGATCGGCGTCGGATTGCCGTAGTATTCCACCATCACATGATCCAGCAAACCGGTATGCGCCCGCCCGGTGCGCACCTTGCCCAAGTCTGCCTTCAGGGCATCCAGTGACTTCTGCATTTTTTGCTCGGTGGTCTTTTTGATGTCGGTAATCACGGTTCATCTCCTGAATCAGTCAACTCGCAACCTAATCAACTCTGACTAGCGTACCTTCGCCTTCACCCATCACCACGCGCTTCAGCGCGCCAGGCTTGAAGATGCTGAACACGATGATGGGCAATTTCTGGTCCCGGCACAACGTCAACGCGGTTGCATCCATCACTTTGAGATTCTTGTTGATCGCCTCGTCGAAGCTCAGGCTCTGATAGCGGGTCGCCTTGGCATCCAGCTTCGGATCGGAGGTATACACGCCGTCGACTTTCGTCGCCTTGATCACCACTTGGGCGGACATCTCGACGCCACGCAGTGCGGCCGCAGTATCGGTTGTGAAGAACGGGCTGCCGATGCCCGCCGCAAAGATCACCACCTTGCCGTCTTCCAGATAGCGCAATGCCTTGCCGCGTATGAATGGTTCGGCGACCTGTTCCAGATTGAGCGCGGACTGCACGCGGCAATCCAGGCCGGCTCGCGTCATCGCGTCCTGCAGCGCCATGGAATTCATCACTGTGGCCAGCATACCCATGTAATCGGCGGTGGCCCGGTCCATCCCCGCCGCAGCCGGGGCCACGCCGCGAAAGATGTTGCCGCCGCCGATCACGATCGCAACCTGCACGCCCAGGCCCGCCACTTCGGCGATCTCGGCGACGATGCGCTCTATGGTCTCCTGATTGATGCCGTAACTGTCATCGCCCATCAGGGCTTCGCCGCTGAGCTTGAGCAGGATGCGTTTATATGCGGATTTGCTCACTGTGTATCCTACCCCTTTGCCGCGGCCGCTGCTGCGGCGACTTCGGCCGCGTAGTCTTCGACCTTCTTTTCGATGCCCTCGCCGACCACGAACAACCTGAACGCGGTCACCGAAGCGCCTTTGTTCTTCAGCAATTGTTCGACGGTCTGTTTGCCGTCTTCGGCCTTGACGAACACCTGTCCCAGCAGCGTCACTTCCTTGAGGAACTTCTGCACCGTGCCTTCGGCGATCTTCTCCAGCATGGCCTCCGGTTTGCCCGCTTCGCGCGCCTTCTCGATCGCGATGCGGCGTTCTGTGTCGATTTCCTCCGGATGGACGCCCGCAGCATCGATCGACTTCGGTTTGCTGGCCGCGATATGCATCGACAGGTCGCGACCCAGTGTATCGTCGCCGCCGGTGAAGTTCAGCAGCACGCCGATCTTGCTGCCATGCAGGTAGCTGGAGAGCTTGCCGGTGGTGGTCGCATAACGCTCGATACGGCGGATGCTGACGTTCTCGCCGAGCTTCATGACCAGCGCCTTGCGGGTCTCTTCCACGCTGCCGGAACCGTTTGCGATCGCCAGGCCGGACAGCGCCTCAAGATCGGAAGGGTTGTTCTTCGCCACCGTCTCGGCCACATTCTTCGCGAATGCGACGAAGTCTTCGTTCTTCGCGACAAAATCGGTTTCGCAGTTCACTTCCACCAGCGCGCCGGTCTTGCCGTCGCCCGAAATGAACGTGCTGACCACGCCCTCGGCGGTCACGCGGCTGGCGGCCTTGCTGGCCTTGGCGCCGCTCTTGATGCGCAGTTGCTCCTCGGCGGCTTTCAGGTCGCCGTTGGCTTCGACCAGCGCCTTTTTGCATTCCATCATGCCGAGGCCCGTCATCTCGCGCAGTTCCTTTACCATACTTGCTGTAACTTCTGACATCTTCAAAACTCCACAAAAATTATTCAATAAATCATTCTAGAAAATTCCTTAACAAGATGAAAAAGCGTCGTGAGCGATGGCAGAACAAGGCGCGAAAGGGCAAGAATGCGGAGTTTACACGTAAGTAAATGAGCAATTCTTGTTCTTGAGCAACACAGTTATGCCGAGCGCAACAGTTTATTCCTCTTGTTAATCGGTTACGGCGCCTTTGCTCGCCGTGGTCACCAGCTTCGCATATTTCGCCAGCACGCCTCGCGTATAGCGGGGTGCGGGCGGATGCCACGACGCGCGGCGGCGCGCCAGTTCTTCATCATTCACATTCAGTTGCAGCAATCGTTGATCCGCATCGATCGTCACCGAGTCGCCTTCCTCGACCAGCGCGATCGTGCCGCCCACCGCGGCTTCCGGAGCGACATGTCCGACCACCATGCCGTAGGTGCCGCCCGAAAAACGGCCGTCGGTGATCAGCCCGACGGAATCTCCGAGTCCTTCGCCGACGATTGCGGAGGTCGGCGACAGCATCTCGCGCATGCCGGGGCCGCCCTTGGGCCCTTCATAACGGATGATCACGACATCGCCCGGATGGATCTTGCGCGCGAGGATCGCTTCCATGCACGCTTCTTCCGAATCGAACACGCGCGCCGGCCCGGTGATCCTGGCCTGCTTGATGCCGGTGATCTTGGCTACCGCGCCTTCAGTCGCGAGATTGCCTTTGAGGATGGCAAGATGTCCCTGCGGATAGATCGGCTTGTCCCACGGGCGTATCACATCCTGATCCTTGCGCGGTTCTTCAGGCACATCCTTCAGAACTTCCGCGATGGTCTGGCCGGTGATGGTCAGCGCATCGCCGTGCAACGCGCCATGACTTAACAGGATCTTCATTACCTGCGGTATCCCGCCGGCCTTGTGCAGATCGGTGGCGACATATTTTCCGGATGGTTTGAGGTCGCACAACACCGGAACGCGCGCCCTTATCAATTCGAAATCGTCGATCGTCAGCGTCACCTGCGCGGCATGCGCAATGGAGAGCAGGTGCAATACCGCATTGGTGGAGCCGCCCACCGCCATGGTTACCGCGATCGCGTTCTCGAACGACTTGCGCGTCAGCAACTGGCGCGGCAGGATCTGCTTGCGGATCGCGTTCACCAGCACTTCGGCCGATTTCGCCGCGCTTTCCGCCTTCTCCAGGTCTTCCGCCGCCATCGTCGAGGAATACATCAGGCTCAGTCCCATCGCCTCGATGGCCGAGGACATCGTGTTCGCCGTATACATGCCGCCGCAGGAACCTGCGCCCGGGCAGGCATGGCGCTCGATCTCCATCAATTCTATTTCATCGATCTTGTGAGCAGAATACTGTCCCACCGCCTCGAACGAACTCACGATGGTCAGATCGCGGTCCTTGTAGTGCCCGGGCTTGATCGTGCCGCCGTAGACGAAGATGGCCGGGATGTTCAGGCGCGCGAGTGCGATCATCGCGCCCGGCATGTTCTTGTCGCACCCGCCGATCGCGATCACACCATCCATGCTCTGGCCGTTGCACACGGTCTCGATCGAATCGGCGATCACTTCGCGCGACACCAGCGAATACTTCATGCCCTCGGTGCCCATCGAGATGCCATCCGATATGGTGATCGTGCCGAACACCTGCGGCATCGCGCCGGCCTTTTTCAGCGCGGCTTCGGCGCGCGCCGCCAGCGCACCGATGCCCATGTTGCACGGGGTGATGGTGCTGTGCGCGTTCGCAACGCCGACGATGGGCTTGTCAAAATCCTTGTCGCCGAATCCCACCGCGCGCAGCATCGCGCGATTTGGCGAGCGTTGCGCGCCCTGGGTGACGATCTTGCTTCTGCGATTATCTGACATGATGGTCTCTGGTAAGAAATGTCACTTACAAAAAAAGGGGCTCGCGCCCCTTTTTGCGGCTTGGTTGAAATCAGGCTTCTTGTTCTGCTGCTTGCTCGGCGACCTGTTCGACCAAATCGTTCATCGCCTGGGCGCGGCCCTCCAGTACCGCATCGGCGATCGCCCTGGCGTACAGGCGGATCGCCTGAGTGGAATCGTCGTTGCCCGGAATGATGTAATCCACACCCAGCGGCGAGTTGTTGGTGTCGACCACGCCGACCACCGGGATGCCCAGCTTCTGCGCCTCGACGATCGCGCCCTTCTGGTAGCCGACGTCGATCACGAACAGCGCGTCCGGTAGCCCCTTCATGTCCTTGATCCCGCCCAGGCTGCGCTCCAGCTTTTCCAGTTCGCGCTTCATCATCAGCGCTTCCTTCTTGGAGATCTTCTCGGCAGCACCGTCAGCGGTCATTTGCTCCAATTCGCGCAGGCGCTTGATGGATTCCTGCACGGTCTTGTAGTTGGTCAGCATTCCACCCAGCCAGCGGTGGTTCACGTAAGGGGAATCCGCGCGCACCGCTTCTTCCTGCAGGATATCGCGCGCCTGGCGCTTGGTCGCGACGAACAGAATGGTGCCTTTCTTTGCGGACAATTTACGCACAAAGTTCTCCGCCTCGGAGAACATCGAGACGGTCTTTTCCAGGTTGATGATGTGGATCTTGTTACGGTGCCCGAAGATGAACGGGGCCATCCTGGGATTCCAGAAACGGGTCTGGTGTCCGAAATGCACACCCGCTTCCAGCATTTGACGCATGGTTACAGACATAATGATTACTCCAATCGTAAGGGTTAATTCCAATTCGCATTAGCTAACGATAACTGCGTTGGCTTCGTCTTCAGCTCCTAGCCGCACCATGTGTGCTGTCTGCGTCGCTTCATCCCTGCCGCCTTGTTCTCGCTTCGACTGCGAATGGAATAAGACTGCCGCTCGCCAGCTTGATCCGTATCGATTACGGACACCCCAACTTGCGCGAACGGGAAATTTGCTCCGGATGATCTTAGCTGCAATTCCGAAGCGGCGCGCATTCTAACATCTTTAATGCGCTTAACTCAACTAATTTGGTACTTTTTCCAGCGCCTTGCGTTGCTTTTCATAGTCATCGTAGCTGTCCCGCTTCCCGCAGTCCGATGGCGAATTCGGGTCCTTCAGGCAATCCTGCTCATGCACATTTTGCAGTGTCTCATAGGCGGTTCCTTTTGCCGTTTCACTGGTGCAGCCGGAAACCAGCGCGATGATAGTGAGAAACAGCATGCAGACTGAATTATCCATGCGAGTTTTCCATCACGCCGTTTCGCGCAGTATCACCAGCGGCGGCGTCAGTGTCACTTGCCGCGTCGCCAGCCATCCTGCCAGCGTCACGATGATGGCCCCGCCGCCGGTTCCGGCCAGCCAGATCCCGATGTCGGTATGATACGGAATGTCCAGCACCTTGAACGCCAGCACCCAGCCCAGCAATGTGGCGCCGCCCGAAGCGAACAGACCGCTCAGCGCACCCAGCGTGGCAAACTCGCTCAGATGCAACTGGCGCAGATAACGGCTGTCCGCGCCCAGCGTGCGCAGGATCGCGGCTTCGTGGATGCGCTCGTCCTGCGTCGCGAGCAGCGCCGCGTACAGCACCGCCAATCCACTCAGCAGCGTAAACAGGAACACCGCGCTCATGGTCTGCGAGATCTCGTCCATGATGTGGTGCACCTGCGCGATCATCTCTTCGACGTCGATCAGCAGCAGGTTGGGAAAGGCCTTGATGAGCGCATTCATCGCCGATGACCGATCAGGCGGCAGATGGAAGCTGGTGATGTAGCTGGCCGGAAAATCTTCCAGCATGCCCGGCGCGGCGATCACGAAGAAATTGACCTGCATCGAATCCCATTCCACCTTGCGCAGACTCGTCACCTTGGCGCTGAAACGCGTGCCCGCCACATCGTAGGTCAGCGTGTCGCCCATGTGCATGCCCAGCGTATTGGCGATACCCTCCTCTACAGACAATTCCGATTTAGCTCCCTTGCCGCCCTTGCACAAGGAGGCGGGGGCTTGTGGCTTGAGTGGTGCGGGCGGGCAGTTGCTCCCGCAATCGGCTGGCTGCGCCAGTAACGTGTCGCAACTGCGGAACCATTCTCCCTGGATGATCTGGTTACCCTTGGGCGGTTCGGACATCCATGACAGATTGGTCTCGCGCTCCGCCAATCCGCGCGCGCGCGGATCGGGGTAATCGTCGCCGCTGATCTCGCGCTGGTTGATCGCAACCAGGCGTCCGCGCACCATCGGAAACAATTCCGGTGCAGGCAATTTCTGTTTGGCGAAAAAGTCCGTCACCATCGCGCGCTGGTCTGGCTGGATGTTGACGATGAAGCGGTTCGGCGCATCGGGGGGCAATTGCGAACGCCAGCTGTCCATCAGGTCGGCGCGCACGAAGGTCAGCAGCAGCAGGGCCATTCCGCCCAAACTCAAGGCGACGACCTGCACCGCGTTGCTGCGCGCATGGCGTGCGAGGTTGGAAAACGCATGATGTCCGAATCTCGCCAGCGCGCGCACGATCAGCCATGCCAGCAGGCCGAACACCAGCAAGCCCGCCGCCAGTCCGCCCAGCACCGTGAAGCCGAGCTTCAACGAACCGGCCTGCCACAGGAACAGTCCGCACAGCACAGCACCGCCGGAGGCATACAATAATCCCGTGCCTGCCTGCGGCACGCCGAGCTCGCGGCGAATCACGCGCAGCGGCGTCACGCTCTTCAGTTGCCACAGCGGCAGGAACGCAAAGCCCAGCAGCAAGACCATGCCGCTCGCGGCAGCCTGCCACACCGGCGTCCAGCCGGGCGCAGGCAACGCCGCCGTGCGCATCGAGGCGATGGAATCCACCAATATCGATTGGGAAGCATAGCCGAGCAGTTCGCCCAGCAGCGCCGCACCGAAGCCCAGCAACAGGAACTGGTACAAGAAGATGCGCAATACTTGAGATTGGTCCGCACCCAGGCAGCGCATCATCGCGCAACTGTCCAGGTGGCGCGAGATGAAATGCCGCGAGGCCAGCGCGAGCGCGACACCCGCCAATACCACCGCGGTCAGCGCGGCAAGGCCGAGGAAATGTTCGGCGCGTTCCAGCGCGACGCGTATCTCGGGACGCGCATCGCGCACGTCCTCCAGCTTCTCGCCGAAAGTCAGCCGGCTTTGCAGCCACGACCTCAGATCGGCGACCTGCTTCGCGTCGCCCGCGATCATCAATCGATATCCGATACGGCTGCCTTCCTGCACCAGTCCGCTCGCGGGCAGGTCGGCCGCATTCAGGATCACGCGCGGCGCGAAACTGGCAAAGCCAACCGACTGGTCCACGAAGCGCACCACCCGCGCCGCCACCTTCAGGTGCAGATCGCCCACGCCGACCTCGTCGCCCAGTTGCAAACCGAGGCGCTGCATCAGGCGCGGATCCGCCCACAACGTGCCGCGCGCGGGAATGGCGCTGTTCTCGTTCCGGATCACGTGCTCTGTGCCATCGTCGATGATGATCTTGCCGCGCAAGGGATAGCCCCGCTCCACCGACATGATGTCCGCCAGCACATTTTCTTTTTTGCCCGCCACCATGCTGGGAAACGCATCCGACTCCATCGTGCGCAGCCCGCGTTGCACCGCGGCCTCGCGAAATTCCTTAGGCAACGGCCGTGTCGAGGAGATGCGCAGGTCCGCGCCGATCAGGCTGGTCGCCTCCTGTTGCAGCGCCAGCCTTACCCGGTCCGCGAACAGGCCGACGGTGGAGATGCTGCCTACCGCCAGCACCAGCGCGATCAGCAACACGCGCCATTCCCCGGCGCGCCAGTCGCGGCGAAGCAGATTGAGGGAGAGACGGAGGAAATTCATTTTCTGTTTGAAACAAATCGTAGTCCAAGCTAATCCATTTAGCTTTGAAGTTGAGTGTTCATGTCACTGAGGTTGATAAGAATAGTTCGTTTGAATAAAGCAGTAATTACCATCGCGATTCTGGATTGTTAATGTCTTAAAAGGGATTGCAAGAGTACCCTCGTCATCTCTGGAAAGTCCGCTTTCTTCATATAGCCCATAATACTGATCGTCAAACTTGAAAGGGAAATTACCGGGGTAGATCATCCAACCCGAATTGCGCCGGAACCATGGTCTCGGAATATTCATGTCCGCAGAAAATTTCGGCATACGCATGTCCGCTGAAAAAGGTATCATTCTGACAGTCGGGCAACCACCGAGATTTCTATGTATTCTGGTCTCGACCAGTATTACGTCCGTTTCATTCGGCGGCGGCATCGCACCATCCCATCGATAAAACTCGTTTCCATACTTAACAGCAACTTCCCATTCTTGCTCCAGCCTTTCATCTGTGACTGGAACATCTAAACCATCCCACAACACATGTCTCGCCGATTTAGTCATTTGCTCTTTGCTAGGAAGATGAATGGCTTCGGATTCACCGTTCTCCCCACCAAACACTTGCGGGTAGTATTCTTCCTTTACCATTTGCGCGACCAGAAATCGTTTATAGAATGATTTATTTTCCTGCCAAT
>DATKAK010000102.1:0-7608 GCA_035498295.1 Gallionella sp.
CTGCAGAATCCGCGCTGCGTGTACCAGTTGATGAAGGCGCACTACTCGCGCTATACACCGGACATGGTGTCCAATATCTGCGGCACGCCCAAGGATGCGTTCCTGAAAGTGTGCGAGATGATCGCGGAGACCTCCAAGCCCGACAAGACCATGACCATCATGTATGCGCTGGGCTGGACGCAGCACTCGTACGGTTCGCAGATGATCCGCACCGGCGCGATGGTGCAGTTGCTGCTGGGCAACATCGGCGCGGCGGGCGGCGGCATGAACGCGCTGCGCGGCCACTCCAACATCCAGGGCCTGACCGACCTGGGCCTGCTGTCCAACCTGTTGCCGGGTTACATGTCGCTGGCCGGCGATGCCGAGCAGGACTACAAGAAATACATCGAGAAGCGCGCCTTCAAGCCGCTGCGCCCGAACCAGATGAGCTACTGGCAGAACTACGGCAAGTTCTTCGTCAGCAACATGAAGGCCTGGTTCGGCGATGCCGCGACCGAGAAGAACAACTGGTGCTATGAATGGCTGCCCAAGCTCGACAAGGGCTACGACATCCTGCAGGTGTTCGAGAACATGAACAACGGCCAGGTCAACGGCTACATCTGCCAGGGTTTCAACCCGCTCGCGTCGGCGCCGTGCAAGGTGAAGGTGTCCGGCTCGCTGGCCAAACTCAAGTATCTGGTCATCATCGATCCGCTGACGACCGAGACCTCCGAGTTCTGGCAGAACCACGGCGAGTACAACGACGTCGATCCGTCCAAGATCCAGACCGAGGTGTTCCGCCTGCCTTCCACCTGCTTCGCGGAAGAGGACGGTTCGCTGGTCAGTTCCAGCCGCGTGCTGCAATGGCACTGGAAGGCGACCGAACCTCCGGCCGAGGCGCGAGGCGATGCCGAGATCATGGCGGGCATCTTCCTGAAGCTGCGTGACATGTACAAGAAGGACGGTGGCGCTTTCCCCGACCCCATCCTGAACCTGACCTGGAAACACCGCCAGCCGGACGCGCCTTCTCCCGAGGAACTGGCGAAGGAATTTTCCGGCAAGGCATTGGCAGATGTGACCGATCCCAAGGACAAGAAAAAAGTGCTGGTCAAGGCCGGCGAGCAACTCAACGGTTTCGCGGAACTGCGCGACGACGGTTCCACCTCGTGCGGCTGCTGGCTGTTCGCGGGCAGCTGGTCCGAGAAGGGCAACCTGATGGCGCGGCGCGACAACTCCGATCCGTTCGGCCTGGGGCAGACGCTCAACTGGGCCTACGCCTGGCCTGCGAACCGGCGCATCCTGTACAACCGCGCATCCTGCGACCTCGCCGGCAAACCGTTCGATCCGAAACGCAAGGTGATCGCGTGGGACGCTGCCGCAAAGAAATGGGCCGGCTCCGATATTCCCGACATGAGGCCCGACGCGGCACCCGAGGAAGGCGTCAATCCGTTCATCATGAACCCGGAAGGCGTGGCGCGTTTCTTTGCGGTCGACAAGATGGCGGAAGGTCCGTTCCCGGAACACTATGAACCGATGGAATCGCCGATAGATAACAATCCGCTGCATCCGAACAATCCGCTGGCGCGTTCCAATCCTGCCGCGCGGGTGTTCAAGGGCGATTGGGAGACGTTCGGCAAGGCGGACAAGTTCCCGCATGTCGCGACCACCTACCGGCTCACCGAGCACTTCCACTTCTGGACCAAGCATTCAAGGATCAACGCGATCATGCAGCCGGAACAGTTCGTGGAGATCGGCGAGGAGCTGGCGAAGGCCAAGGGCATCAAGGCCGGCGATCACGTGCGGGTCAAGTCCAACCGCGGCTTCATCATCGCCGCGGCGGTGGTCACCAAGCGCCTGAAGACGCTCACCGTCGGGGGCAAGCAGGTGCATACCGTGGGCGTGCCGATCCACTGGGGCTTTTTGGGCCTGGCCAAGAACGGCTACATCACCAACACCCTGACCCCGTTCGTGGGCGATGCCAACACGCAGACACCCGAGTTCAAAGCGTTCCTCGTGGACGTCGAGAAAGTCTAAGGAGGAGACCATGGCACTGCAATCACTCGATATCAAAGCCCGGTCCGCCACCACCACACCCTCGCCGAATGCGCGCACGACCACCGAGGTGGCGAAGCTGATCGATATCTCCAAGTGCATCGGCTGCAAGGCATGCCAGGTGGCCTGCATGGAGTGGAACGATCTGCGCGACGAGGTCGGCACCAATGTCGGCGTGTACGACAACCCGCCCAACCTCACCGACCAGTCCTGGACGGTGATGCGCTATTCCGAAGTGGAACTGGAGGCGAACAAGCTGGAGTGGCTGATCCGCAAGGACGGCTGCATGCACTGCGCCGACCCGGGCTGCCTCAAGGCCTGCCCTTCCCCCGGCGCGATCGTGCAATACAGCAACGGCATCGTCGATTTTCACCAGGAGAACTGCATCGGCTGCGGCTACTGCATCACCGGCTGCCCGTTCGATATCCCGCGCATCTCGAAGAAGGACAGCAAGGCGTACAAGTGCACGCTGTGTTCCGACCGCGTGGCGGTGGGGATGGAACCGGCCTGCGTGAAGACCTGCCCGACCGGCGCGATCGTGTTCGGCAGCAAGGTGGACATGATCCATCATGCCGAAGGGCGCATCACCGACCTGAAGAGCCGCGGCTTCATGAACGCGGGCTTGTACGATCCGCAGGGCGTGGGCGGCACGCATGTGATGTACGTGCTGCAGCATGCCGACAAGCCCGGCATCTACAGCGGCCTGCCGAGCAATCCGGCGATCAGCCCGCTGGTCAGTCTGTGGAAGGGTGTCACCAAGCCGCTGTTAAGCCTGGGCATAGGCTTGACTGTGCTGGCCGGCTTCTTCCACTACATCAAGGCCGGACCCAACGAGGTGGAAGAAAAAGAAACGGAACAGTGACGCAAAGATTCTTAAGGAGCGATCATGAGCAACGAATCAAATCTGGTGCAACGCTATAACGTCAATGAGCGTGTCAACCACTGGGTGGTGGCCATCACATTCGTCCTGCTGGCCTTGAGCGGACTCGCGTTATTCCACCCGGCATTCTTCTTCCTGACCAACCTGTTCGGCGGCGGTACCTGGTCGAGGATATTGCATCCCTTCATCGGCGTGGTGATGTTCGTATTTTTCCTGCTGCTGGCTGCAAGATTCTGGGATCAGAACCGGATCACGAACGCCGACCGCGAGTGGAAGAAACATTTTGGCGATATCCTGGCGAACAAGGCGACGAACCTGCCGGAAATCGGGAAATACAACATCGGCCAGAAATATCTTTTCTGGGTGCTGGTGATTTCCATTCCGGTCCTGCTTGTTTCCGGCTTTATCATCTGGCAACCCTATTTCGCGCCCGGCTTCTCGGTGGGCACGGCCCGGATCGCGTCGCTGCTGCATGCGCTCGCCGCCTTCATCGCGATCATCACCATCATCGTGCATATCTACGCCGCCTATTGGACAAAAGGCTCGATCCGCGCGATGACTCGCGGCACCGTGACCAAGGCCTGGGCCAAGCACCATCATCCCGCCTGGTATAAGGAAGTCAGCAAGGGATCCAAGTAGTGGCCGCCACCATCCTCGAACCGGGGCAGATCGAACCCCCGGCCGGCGACATCCCTTTTCTGCGCCTGGCCGAACCCGACGTCTTCAAGCAGCGCGCAGAGCGCCTGCGGCAACTTTCCGAACAGCATTCATTCGGGCCTTACCTCGGCTTCCTCGCGACACTGGCGCAGGCACAGCATGAGGTGCTGAAAGATTTTCCGGCCGTGACGCTGCCCTCGCCCGAACAACAATCGGTGTGCCGCGAGCACGGCATGCCGGTGCTGGGCGCGCAGGGATGGCACCGCGACGCCGCGTGGCGCGACGGGCTGACGGCGATATTGCACAAGATGCTGGCCTACCCCCTGCCCGACCTGGCTGGCGCGGCGATAGTGCGCCTGATGAAGATCAGCGACACCGAGCTGGAGGAGATCGCGAACAAGGTGCTCGCGGGCGACCTTGCCACGATCGGGGCACAGGACATGCCGTTCGTCGCAGCCGCGTTGCAGGTCTACTGGACACACATGGCACGGGAATTGGGCGAGCAAGCCATAGGCAAGCTGGAACAGGGCGGCTTGTGCCCGGTGTGCGGCTCGCATCCGGTCGCCGGCATCGTGCGCATCGGCGGCATGCATCAGGGATTGCGCTATCTGTGCTGCTCGCTATGCGCGACCGAGTGGCACATGGTGCGCATCAAATGCAGCAGTTGCGAATCCACGCGCGGCATCAATTACTACGAACTGGAAGGTTCGAACGGCGCGATCAAGGCGGAGAGCTGCGACGAGTGCAATTCATACCTGAAGTTGTTCTACATGGAAAAGGACCACCGGGTGGAACCCGTCGCCGACGACCTCGCCAGCCTGGCGCTGGATGTCTTGATGGACGAGACCGGCAAGTCGCGCGGCGGCCCGAACCTGTTCTTCCATCCCGGCAGTATCTGAATCCAGAGAAACACTGTATATATCCGTTGCTGGTGAGTGTCTGGCCGTACCTCGAAACTTCGCTACGCTCGTTTTCCGTTCGTCCTGAGTACCGCGCGTAGCGCGGTGTATCGAAGGATCGAACGGAGAACGAGACCGACTCCCTGATTTGATCATTGCCTTATCCTATCAAATGATATAATATTAACTATCAAATGAATAGGAGGGACAATCATGCCTTCAGCCGTCTCGAATGTCGCCAAGTTCCGGAAATGGCGCACGTCCGTCGCCCAATCGAATGCCGGCACGAGGATCAAGCTTATTCGCACCGGCGTACAGGCGAATGTGCTGGTATTGGCGAGCGAGTATTTCGGCATGCCGCGCGCGCAATTCGCAAAGATCATGGGGATGTCGCCTGCGACGGCCGAACGCAAGATCAAGAGCGGCAGCTTGCTCGGCCCGATCGAATCCGAACGTCTCGAACGACTGGCCATCATCGAAAGCCAGGCGGAGAAAGTCTTTGGCGACGCGGAAAAAGCCAAAAGCTGGTTGACGCAGAAGAATCTTGCGCTGGGCGATACGCCGCTGTCGATGCTGGACACTGAAACCGGTGCAAGTGAAGTCAGAAAGGTACTGGGAGCGATCGCCTATGGCGGGGTTGTGTAGTGCTTGCCTGGCGCATTGCCAAAAAGCAGTATGCGCTTGATCGAACGGGCATAGGGGCGCGCACCTACGGCGGGAGATGGAATTCTCCGGGAGTCGCGGTCATCTATGCAGGCATGACACCGGAAATAGCGGCCATGGAAACACTGGTGCATGCCGGCGACATGCTCCCGGCCGATCTGGTGCTGGTGAGACTGGAATTGCCCGAGGATGCCAGTCTCTATTATCGTTGCGCGGCAGCCGATCTGCCTTCGGGATGGGACGATCTTCCCGGATCTGCGGTCGCAGCAGAGTTCGGCAATGCATTCATTCATGCGGGCACACACCTTGGCATGATCGTTCCGTCCGCAATCATGCCCGAAGCCGGCAATATCCTGATCAATCCAAACCACGCAAAATTTTCAAAAGTGGCGATGAAAGTCATTCGACCTTTTGAATTCGATTCCCGGTTGCGCCGGGGTTAGTCCTTGCCGGGCACCGCCTTGAGCGGCCAATCTCCCCTTCCTTTCGTGGCATCTGACTAGCGGATTCAATAGCGATCACGTGAAACTTCAAATCGCGAATGAGCGCTTTTTGCCAGGCAGTTTGAATGCGCGTATGGCCGGTGCCATACTCCGAACTTCGGCTGCCATTTATATCCGGCCTTGCCAACCATAAAGAATTCGACGGAATATGTTAATGTTCGAAAAAGATCGAGGGCAAACCAACAGCTGACCTATGGAAGAGCAACCGCACAAAGGCGATATCCCGCCAGAAATCCCGAAGACCGAAGTCGGAATCCGGGCGCTACTGGCTTATGGCAGGGCGCTGGATGTCATCGTCACCGTCTTGATCATCATCATGCTGCTTACGCTGATGGGCGCCGTGGCGGGCCTGCTGCTCGATTTTGTTGCGGCCGCAAATAACTTGTACAGCGGCATGAAGACCCATAACCTTGCGCTGGGGATCGTTGACAGCGTAGACCGGGAACTGGTTATCGATGTGTTATCCGTCTTCGTTCTCATCGAATTGTTCCGCACCTTCACGGACTATTTGCAGTTCCACCGCGTCCGTTTAAGGGTACTGTCGGAAGTCGGCATTGCTTTCATTCTGCGTGAGGTCTTTATCGGGCTTTATGGCCATAGCATGGATTGGAGTCAAATCCTGGCGCTCTCGGTCCTTTTGGCCGTACTGGTCACGGCACGAATTGCAGCCGTTCAGTTTCAACCTCGGCAATCGCCGTAAACGAGCCGGATATTGAACTTGCTTGTAAAAGCCGAAGAACTGGAAGCCTGGGGAAACTGATACCCCTCCGTATTCGCAGATCCACTTTCGATATGAACACGGCTTCACCTGACAGATTCGCGATCAACACCTCCGGACTGACGCGCCAGTTCGGTTCTTTGACCGCAGTGAATCGCGTCGAACTGCAGATCCCCTATGGCGAGATCTTCGGCCTGCTCGGCGCGAACGGCGCGGGCAAGAGCACGCTGATCAAGATGCTGACGACGCTGCTGTCGCCGACATCCGGCACAGCCGAGGTCGGCGGACATGACATCGTCGCAGCGCCGGCCGAGGTGCGAAGGTGCATCGGCTACGTGCCGCAACTGGTGTCGGCCGACGGCGCGCTGACCGGTTACGAGAACCTGCGCTTGTCGGCCAAGCTCTATGGCCTGCCTGCGGCGGAACGGGACACGCGCATCGCCAAGGCGCTGGATTTCATGGGGCTCACCGATTCCGCCGACCGGGTGGTGCGCACCTATTCCGGCGGCATGATCCGGCGGCTGGAACTGGCCCAGGCGATGCTGCACCGCCCGGCGATCCTGTTCCTCGACGAGCCGACCATCGGTCTCGATCCCGTGGCGCGCCGCCTGGTGTGGGACCGGCTGCTGAACCTCAGGCGCGACTTGGGCATGACGGTGCTCATCACCACGCACGACATGGAAGAAGCCGAGGCGCTGTCCGACCGGCTGGCGATCCTGCATGAGGGACGCGTGAGCGTGATCGGCAAACCGGCCGAGCTGCGCGCCGGGTTGGGCGCGGATGCGACGATGGACGATGTGTTCGTGCATTATGCGGGCGGGCTGATCCATGAGGGCGGGACCTTCCACGAAGTGGCGCAGGCGCGGCGCACCGCGCACCGCCTCGGTTGAGGGAGGGATCGATGAACCGGTTCATCCAGGAAAGCGGCGCGATCGTGCAGGTGGAGATGGTCAAACTGTTGCGCGACCCGACCGAGATGGTCTCGCGCGCGATCCAGCCGGTGCTGTGGCTGGTGGTGTTCGGCCAGGTGCTGGCGCAGGTGCGCGGCATCCACACCGGGCCGCTGAGTTACCTCGCGTTCATCACCCCCGGCATCCTCGCGCAGAGCGTGCTGTTCAGCGCGATCTTCTACGGCATCGCGGTGATCTGGGAGCGCGATCTCGGCGTGGTGCACAAGCTGCTGGTGAGCCCGGCATGGCGCGGCTCGCTGGTGTTCGGCAAGGCGGTCGCCGCGGGATTGCGCGGGGTGGTGCAGGC
>DATKAK010000103.1:0-20525 GCA_035498295.1 Gallionella sp.
ATGGTGCGGGAGTCCACCGCCAGGCTGTATTCATTGGTCAATGGCACTCCCAATGCGCCCAGCGGGGAGGGCAGATCATCGGGCAATTCACGGAAGAACACGTAACTGGGATTCTGTTCCAGCAGGCCGGCCAATTGATCCGGATGCTGTTCTGCCCACAGCTTGATATTCTGCATCGATGCGTCTTCAAGTTTTAGAGCGCCCATTTCGACCAGCTTCTTGCCGATCGAATTGTAAGGCTGGCCGTTCTGCTCGGCATATCCGACTTTCACCAGGCTTCCGTCCGGCAATTCGATGCGCCCCGAGCCCTGGATCTGCAGGAAGAACAGGTCGACTGCATTGTCCACCCAGAATAATTCGTGTCCCTGCAACGGAGCTTTGCCGCTGTCGATCTCGCTGCGATTGTAATAGGGCACGACGCGATTGCCCTGCAGCCGGCCGCGAAGATGCAGGTCCTTCAATTGCGGATATGCATCGCCCAGATCAATGGTCAGCAAATCGTCGGGTGGGGCATAAATCGGGTAACGGAAGCGCGCTGTTTTGACGCGACTACCATAAAGCCTGGGTTCGTAGTAGCCGGTGATCAGACCCTGGGAGGTCCCATCCGGGTTGTAAACCTGATAAGGAGTGAAATCTTCCTCGAAAAAGGCATGCAGCGTGTTGTTGTCGGGCTGGGTCAATTGATTGGCGCGGGCGCATACGGTTTGCCAGCCCGGCTTGCTCTTGAGCACATTGCAGCTTTGCCAAAAGGCCCCCCAGGCAGGCTGCAAATCGATCGATTGCCAATCCGGCAACATTTCCCACTTGCTTACTGCAAACGGTTCGAAGGGCTGGTTCGGTGGGACGGATGGTTTGGTAGAAGTGGCGCAGGCGGCAAGAAAGACAAGCATCAGCGGCCCGCAGCGCAGCGCAGCCGTCTTCAGTTGAACGCGGGGGAACGGGTTAATGTAAAACACGCGGCACGCTCAACACGAATTGCGGGATCTCGACCTCGAATTGTGAACCATCGTCGGCCTGCATCTGGTAGCTGCCGCGCATCGTGCCAACCTGCGTGGTCAGTACCGTGCCGCTGGTATATTCAAAACTCTGGCTGGGTTTCAGCACCGGCTGCTCGCCCACCACGCCCTGTCCGCGCACTTCCTGCACATGGTTGTGGGCATCGGTGATGATCCAGTGTCGGCTGATCAGTTTTGCGGTCGCCTGCCCGAGATTGGTGATGGTGATGGTGTAGGAAAACACGAAACGGTTGCCCGCTTCATCCGATTGTTCCGGCAGGTAATTTACCAGAGTCTGAATCACGATGCCATGCTGGTCGATTCTTTCCATGCGCGGCATTTGACCCGATTTTCGCGCTCATCGCAAGGGTTTTGCCGCGATTTTATGCTAATCTGCACGCGTATTTTTTTGGATATATTCTGTTAACACCTCCAGGAATTCGTTTTGTGGAATGAGGCGCAAGAAGCCGCGCAGCGAACGACGAGGCATATCGCACGGATAGACAAGAAGTGAGCGAGCACGCGACAACGCGATTCGCCCAAAAAACGGATTTATAGAGGTGTTCATGAACGGATATTTGAAACGCATCCTCAACGCGCGCGTCTATGACGTGGCGATGGAAACCCCGCTGGAGCTTGCCCCCAACCTTTCAGTGCGCACCGGCAACACGGTGCTGCTGAAGCGCGAGGATATGCAGCCGGTGTTTTCCTTCAAGCTGCGCGGCGCGTACAACAAAATGACGCAACTCACGCCACAGCAACTCAAGCGCGGAGTGATCACTGCTTCGGCGGGAAATCATGCACAGGGCGTGGCGCTCAGCGCGCAGAAGCTGGGCTGCAATGCGGTCATCGTGATGCCGTCGACCACGCCGCAAATCAAGATACAGGCAGTGTCCAGCCGTGGCGCGAAAGTGGTGCTGCACGGCGATTCCTATTCCGATGCCTACCTGCATGCACTGGATCTTGAGCGGCAAAACAAGATGACATTCGTGCATCCCTATGACGACCCGGATGTGATCGCCGGACAGGGAACCATCGGGATGGAAATCCTGCGCCAGCATACGCAAGCCATACACGCGATCTTCGTTGCCATCGGCGGTGGCGGATTGATCTCGGGCGTGGCGGCTTACGTGAAGCAATTGCGTCCGGAGATCAGGATCATCGGCGTTCAACCGGTGGATTCGGACGCGATGTATCGTTCAATAAAAGCCAGGCGGCGCGTCACACTGGACCATGTCGGATTGTTTGCGGACGGCGTTGCGGTGAAACAAGTCGGAACGGAGACTTTCCGCCTGTGCCGCAAGCTGGTGGACGAGATCATCCTGGTGGACACCGACACGGCCTGCGCCGCGCTCAAGGATGTGTTCGAAGATACCCGTTCGATCCTAGAGCCGGCCGGCGCGCTGTCCGTCGCCGGCGCCAAACTGTATGCAGCGCGGGAACAATTGAGGGGTAAAACGCTGGTCGCCATCGCCAGCGGCGCGAACATGAATTTCGACCGGTTGCGCTTCGTTGCGGAACGCGCCGAGATCGGCGAACAACGCGAAGCGATTCTCGCCGTTACGATCCCGGAAACGCCCGGCAGCTTCCGCAAATTCTGTTCGTTGCTGGGCAAGCGCAACATCACCGAATTCAACTACCGGTTTGCCGATTCCGAAGAGGCACATGTATTCGCCGGTATCCAGGTGCGCGACCAACGGGAAACCCGCGAGTTGGTGGAAAAGCTGCGCAGCAACAAACTGGACACCCTGGATCTGAGCGACAATGAAATGGCCAAGCTGCACTTGCGGCATCTGGTCGGAGGACATGCGCCGGAAATCAAGGATGAAATCCTGTTCCGCTTCGAATTCCCCGAACGTCCCGGGGCGCTGATGAACTTTCTCAACAGCATGAGCCACAACTGGAACATCAGCCTGTTCCACTACCGCAACCACGGTGCGGACTACGGCCGTGTGCTGGTCGGCATGCAAGTGCCGCATCACGACAAGAAGGCGCTCAAGACCTTCCTCGACACACTCGGTTATCGCTACTGGGACGAGAGCGCCAATCCGGCATACCGGCTGTTTCTGGGTTGAGAAGCATGCCGGCTTCTCAGCACATGACCAAGTCCGGAATACGCAAACAGATCCTCTCCCTACGGGAGCAGCTCGGTCCCGACAAACGCGCAGCCTATAGCGAGGAGATCATCACGCGTATCCTCGAACTGGAACATTACCGTCGGGCCGGCACGATACTGGGCTACATGAATTTCGGCGCGGAGTTCACCAGCGAACTCTGGATACCGCAGGTGCTGGCGGACGGCAAGAAATTGGCCCTGCCCCGGGTGAACCATCACACCAACCAGCTGGATTTATATTGGGTCGAAGACCCGGAAAATCAGTTGGCGGTGGGGATGTGGCGTATACGTGAGCCGATCGTCGAACGCTGCGAGCGGCTTGCGACGCTAAATGAGGTAGAATTCGCCCTGCTGCCAGGGGTGGCATTTACCCGGGAAGGCGCTCGGCTCGGCTATGGGGGCGGATATTATGACAAGTTGCTGGGGCGCCAGTCTGAAGGAAAGGGCGCGCATCGACCGGTTCTGGCGGCCGCTGCCTTTGCGCTGCAAATCGTGGAACAAATCCCGCAGGAAAAGACAGATGTGAAGGTCGGCTGGTTGATCACCGAGCAAGAAACGATTGCTTGTACGACACAAGAACGGCGTTGAAACAAATGAGAGAACGGAAAGATGGCATCAATACCTGATCACGACCCGCAAGAAACCCAGGAGTGGCTGGATGCGCTCGAGTCTGTTTTGGAAAACGAAGGTGCGGATCGCGCCCGTTTTCTGCTCGGGCAATTGATCGACAAAGCCCGAAATTCCGGCGCAAGTTTGCGTTTCAATACGACCACGCCTTATTGCAACACCATCCCCGTGGACGAGGAGCAGCGTTCCACGGGCAACCAGGATCTGGAACACCGCATCCGCGGATTGACACGATGGAACGCGATGGCACTGGTTCTGAATGCCAATCGCGATTCTTCGGAACTGGGCGGGCATATCGCCAGCTTTGCCTCTGCGGCGACCTTATACGATGTGGCCTTCAATCATTTCTTTCACGGCAAGACCGATACGCGTGGCGGCGACCTGGTGTACTTTCAGGGACATTCATCGCCCGGCATGTACGCGCGCGCCTACCTCGAAGGGCGGATCAGCGAAGAACAGATGTACAGATTCCGCCAGGAATCAGAAGGCGGCGGCCTGTCCTCTTATCCCCATCCGTGGCTGATGCCCGATTTTTGGCAGTTTCCCACCGTGTCCATGGGGCTCGGTCCGCTGATGGCGATCTATCAGGCACGATTCATGAAATACCTTGAACTCCGCGGCTTGGTGCAAACGTCCGGACGAAAGGTATGGGCATTCCTCGGCGACGGAGAGACCGACGAGCCGGAATCGCTGGGCGCGGTCTCGATGGCGGGGCGCGAGAGGCTCGATAATCTGATCTTTGTCGTAAACTGCAATTTGCAGCGGCTCGATGGACCGGTGCGCGGCAACGGCAAAATCATCCAGGAACTGGAGGGCGTGTTCCGCGGCGCCGGCTGGAACGTGATCAAGGTGGTATGGGGCAAACAATGGGATCGTTTGCTCGCCAAGGACAAGAACGGCCTGCTGCAGAAACGCATGCAGGAAGCAGTCGATGGAGATTACCAGACTTACAAATCCAAAGATGGCGCATACGTGCGCGAGCATTTCTTCGGCAAATATCCGGAATTGCTGGAAATGGTTGCCGATATGTCGGATGATGAAATCTGGCGCTTGAATCGCGGCGGACACGATCCGCACAAAGTTTTTGCCGCATATGCCGCCGCCATCAAGCACGTTGGCCAGCCGACCGTGATCCTGGCCAAGACCGTGAAGGGTTACGGCATGGGCCAGGCAGGCGAAGGCCAGAACATCACCCACCAGCAGAAGAAGATGGCCGGCGAGGTGCTGCTCAAATTCCGCGATCGTTTCACCATCCCGCTGACGGATGAGCAAGTCGCCAGCCTGAATTTCTATCGTCCTCCCGAAGACAGCCTGGAGATGAGATATCTCAGGGAGCGCAGCGAGGCCATGGGGGTCGTGCCACAGCGCAAACCGGTCAGCGAGCCGCTGCAAATTCCCGGCCTGGACGCTTTCGATGCATTGCTGAAAGGAACCGAAGACCGTGAAATATCGACCACGATGGCATTCGTGCGCATGCTCGGTATCCTGGTAAAGGACAAGAACATCGGCAAGCAAGTCGTGCCCATCGTGCCGGACGAATCGCGCACCTTCGGCATGGAAGGCATGTTCCGCCAGCTTGGCATCTTTTCTCAGGTCGGGCAGCTCTATACGCCGCAGGACGCCGAACAGCTGATGTTCTACAAGGAAGACCAGAGCGGGCAGATCCTGCAGGAGGGCATCAACGAAGCCGGCGCGATGTCGTCCTGGATCGCCGCCGCCACCGCGTACGCCAACCACGGCAAGGCAATGCTGCCGTTCTATATCTATTACTCGATGTTCGGTTTCCAGCGCGTCGGAGATCTGGCCTGGGCGTCCGGCGATTTGCGCGCACGCGGCTTCCTGCTCGGCGGCACGGCGGGCCGCACCACGCTGAACGGCGAAGGCTTGCAGCACGAGGACGGCCACAGCCATCTGATGTCGGCCACGATCCCGAATTGCATATCCTACGATCCGGCTTTCTCGTATGAGCTTGCGGTGATCATTCACGACGGCTTGCGCCGCATGTATGTCGAGCAACAGGACGTGTTCTATTACATCACTTTGATGAACGAGAACTACGCCCACCCGGCAATGCCCCGGGACGCGGAAGCGGGCATCATCAAGGGCATGTATCTGTTTAAGGGGCAAGAGACAAGAGGCAAGGGGCAAGGGGAAAAGCCGGCGGTTCAATTGATGGGCAGCGGGACGATATTGCGCGAAGTGATCGCCGCCGCGGAATTGCTGCAAAAGGATTTCGGCGTCGCCGCAGATGTCTGGAGCGTGACCAGCTTTACCGAACTGCGCCGCGACGGGATCGATTGCGAACGCTGGAACATGCTGCACCCGGAAGCCGAGCCCCGCGTCAGTTATGTCGAGCAGTGCCTGTCCGGCCGAAGCGGGCCGGTGATCGCCGCGACCGATTATATGCGCTCGTTCGCCGACCAGATCCGGGGATTTCTGCCCGGTCATTACAAGGTGCTCGGAACCGACGGGTTCGGCCGCTCCGACACACGCAAGAAATTGCGCCGCTTCTTCGAGGTGGACCGCTACTACGTCGCCGTCGCCGCATTGAAGGCATTGGCCGACGAAGGCACGATCAAGAACGCAGAGGTCGGCAAGGCAATCAAACTGTACAACATCGATCCAGACAAGCCCAACCCGACAACAGTATAAGGTTGGGGGAGAACAACGTGGCAGAAATCAAACAAGTGGTGGTGCCGGATATCGGTGATTACAAGGATGTGGATATCATCGAAGTGATGGTGAAGGCCGGGGACACGATCAAGGCCGAAGACAATCTGGTTACGCTGGAGACCGACAAGGCGGCGATGGAGGTGCCTTCGCCCTATGGCGGCGTGATCAAGGAGATGAAGGTGAAGGTCGGCGATAAAGTATCAAAAGGTTCGCTGATCCTGTTGATCGAAAGCAGCGATTCGGCAAATGCGCAAACCGGCAACTTGCCGGCCGCGCCAACACCGGCCGCGCCGGCGGCAAACCGGCCTGTTACAGGGACACCGCCCGCCGAACCGGTTTCTTCAGCCGTTGTCCAGCCTCTACCGGGAGCGGGTGCGCCCGCGGGCAAAGCCCACGCCAGTCCGGCGATACGCCGTTTCGCGCGCGAACTCGGGGTGCAGATCGCCCAGGTGAAAGGCAGCGGCGAAAAAGGCCGTGTGACCAAGGACGATGTGCAGCTGTTCGTCAAGAACGCACTCGCGCAACCGCGCGGACCTTCCGGCGGCAACGGATTGCAGGTGCTCGCGATGCCGGTGGTGGACTTCGCCAGGTTCGGCGCGATCGAAACCAAGCCACTGTCGCGCATCAAGAAGATTTCCGGCGCCAATCTGCACCGCAACTGGGTGACCATACCGCACATCACGCAATTCGACGAGGCGGATATCACCGAAATGGAAGTGTTCCGCGGGGAGCTCAATGTGGAATATGCCAAACAGAACATCAAGATCACTCCGCTGGCGTTCCTGCTCAAGGCGGTCGTGGTCGCGCTGCAGCAGTTCCCGGAGTTCAACGCCTCGCTGGATGCCGGCGGCGAGAACCTGGTGTTGAAAAAATACTTCCATATCGGCGTGGCGGTCGACACGCCCAACGGCCTGATGGTGCCGGTACTGCGCGATGTGGACAAGAAGGGGATCGTGCAATTGGCGAAGGAACTGGGCGAGATCAGCGCCAAGGCGCGTGATCTGAAGATCACCGCTGCCGAGATGCAGGGTGGCTGCTTTTCGATCTCCAGCCTGGGAGGGATCGGCGGCACCGCGTTCACGCCCATCATCAACGCGCCGGAGCTGGCGATCCTGGGCGTGTCCAAGGCCATCATCAAACCGATGCACCAGGATGATACGTTCGTGGCCCGGCTGATGCTGCCGCTGTCGCTGTCGTATGACCATCGCGTCATTGATGGCGCGGCCGCGGCGCGCTTCATCGTTTTCCTCTCGCAAGTGCTGGCGGATACCCGTCGGCTCGCGTTGTAGACGTTGGCCTTGCCATCCGAAGATCTGCAATCAGCATTCCAAAAGCCGGTCGGAATTCTGGGGGGTACATTTGATCCGATTCATTACGGACATTTGCGCCTCGCCGAAGAGATGCTCGAGCTGGCGCATCTCGGGCAGATCCGTTTCATTCCCGCCGGCACTCCGCCGCATCGCGATATGCCGCGAGTATCGGCGCTGCATCGCAGCGCGATGGTGCGGCTGGCGATCTCCGACCAGCCAGATTTTGTACTGGACGACCGCGAAGTTGAGCGCACCGCACCCTGCTATACGGTGGACACGCTGAACGAGATTCGCGCCGAACTGAGGGCAGCACAACCGCTGTGCCTCCTCATGGGCGGTGATGCCTTTCTGGAATTGCATACCTGGCACGAGTGGGAGCGCCTGTTCGAGCTGGCACACATTGTGGTTGGCTATCGTCCCGGCTTTCCCATTGAGGACCGGATCCACACCGCCACGCCGGCATTGCGCCGGCACTACCAGCAGCGCCTGTGCGCTGCGGATGCATTGTCACAGCAGCCCGCCGGCAGAATTGCCGTGCTGGCCATTCCGGAACTTGAGATTTCCGCCACGCTGATCCGCAGCCGCGTGGCGGAAAACCGCAGCATACGCTATCTGCTGCCCAATGCAGTGGCCGATTACATCCATCAACATCGTTTATATACTCATGCTGACCACTGAAGAAAAAACCCGGGCCGTTGTCGCCGCACTGGAAGATGTCAAGGCGAACAATATCAATGTGATCGATACCAGCAAGCTCAGCACGATGTTCGAACGCATGGTCATTGCCAGCGCCCAATCCACCCGCCAGACCAAGGCCCTAGCCGATAATGTGGTGGTGAAGCTCAAGGAACGCGGGGAAAAAATATATGGCCGTGAAGGAGAGGACAGCGGCGAGTGGATACTGGTCGATCTGGGCGAAGTATTGGTGCACATCATGCAGCCCGCCGTCCGCGATTATTACAACCTCGAGGAACTGTGGAGCAGGGCGCAATCGGCGCGTCCCAAGCTGGCCAAATCGCCCAAGTAGCATCCGTCACGACACAAACACTCAACATGAAGCTGATCATTGTCTCGGTCGGACACAAGATGCCGGACTGGATCGATGCAGGGTTCAACGAATATTCCAAACGTATGCCGAGGGAAGCGCAGGTATCGCTGCTCGGGATCAAGCCCGAGCCCCGTTCTACCGGCAAGACGACGGCGCAGATCATGGAGGCGGAAGCGCGCCGCATTCTTGCCGCAGTTCCGCAAGATTGCTTGCGCATTGCGCTGGATGAACGGGGCATACAGCCCACCACTCGGCAGCTGGCGGTTGAGATGCAGGGCTGGATGCGCGACGGGCGCGATGTTGCATTCATCATCGGCGGCGCGGATGGCCTGCATGATTCGGTCAAACAGGCTGCGCAACAACTATGGTCCCTGTCCGCGCTTACTTTCCCGCATGCCGTCGTGCGTGTATTGCTTGCCGAACAGTTATATCGGGCATACAGCATGATGCGCAATCACCCCTACCACCGTGAATAGGATGCCGGCTTGCTCCAGGTTGGGCCTGCTATTCCGGCCTTTGATCATTGGCTATTGCGATCCCCGACCCTTTCCGATCTGCGGGAACCGGTAACCTTCCGGCGCCGCGTCGAAATACAAATCAGCCGTGTGCAATACGATCGTTTCCGCTGTGCAGCAGTAACAGACCGCCGATGTTTTTAAACTGGCACCGGGCTTTTTGAGTTATTCTTATTCTTATGATCACCCAGACACGCATCTACCTGGCGTCACAAAGTCCGCGCCGCCGCGAATTGCTCAAGCAGATCGGCGTCAGTTTCGAAATGCTGCTGATGCGCGCAGACCCGCGCCGCAACACGGCCGTGGACGAGACGCCCCATACCGATGAGCAGCCGGAGAACTATGTCCGGCGGGTCGCACAGGCCAAAGCCGAAGCGGGATATTCCGCGCTCAGGTTTCGCAACCTTCCTCCTGCACCAGTCTTGGCTGCGGACACGGCCGTGGTGCTGGAAGGCAAGATATTCGGCAAACCGGGCGGTGCAGAACAGGCGGCCGCAATGCTGCACCAACTCTCCGGGCGAGAACATCAAGTTCTGAGCGCTGTCGCAATCGCCCTGGATGAACATGTCGAGGTCGCACTTTCGGTTTCCACGGTGCGTTTTGCAGAGCTCAGCGAGGAGCGTATCCGCCGCTATCTGCACACCCGGGAATATTCGGACAAGGCCGGCGGTTATGCCATCCAGGGCCACGCCGCTGCTTTCATAGAACACCTGTCCGGCAGCTATTCAGGCGTGATGGGATTGCCGCTGTTCGAGACGGTCCAATTGCTGCAACGTTTCGGTTATCCCGCGCCGTGATAATCTGCTTGAACCTTATTCATGAGCGAAGAAATACTGATTAATGTCACCCCGCAGGAGACTCGCGTAGCAGTAATGCAGCTTGGGGTGGTTCAGGATCTGTACATCGAACGCGGCAGCAGCCGCGGCATTGTCAGCAACGTGTACCTCGGCAAAGTCAAGCGCGTGCTTCCGGGGATGCAGTCGGCCTTCATAGACATCGGCATGGAGCGTTCGGCATTCCTGCACGTGGCGGATATCTGGGAAAACAGCCACAACATCGAGACCGCCAAGCCGATCGAAAAAGTGCTGTTCGAGGGACAGACCCTGATGGTGCAAGTCATCAAGGAACCGATCGGCAGCAAGGGCGCCCGGCTGTCGACCCAGCTCAGCATCGCGGGGCGTTTGCTGGTCTATCTGCCGCAGGAGACTCACATCGGCGTATCGCAGCGCATCGAGAGCGTGGAGCAGCGTGATGCGCTGCGCGCCAATCTGCAGGCCGTGCTGCCGCACGATCATCAGGGCGGTTATATCATCCGCACGGTGGCGGAAACCTCGGAGGAACCGGACTTTGCCGCCGACATCGCCTATCTGGACAAGCTGTGGGGCAATCTGCAAGCTGCGGCAAAGTCTGCCAGTGCGCCGCAACTGCTGTATCAGGAGCTCGATATCAGCCTGCGCGTTCTGCGCGATTTTGTGAGCCAGGAAACCACGCGCATCCTGGTCGATTCGCGCAGCACCTACCAGAGGATGCTGGAATTCGCGCGAGCCTACAATACGAATGCGAGCGACAAGCTCGAGCACTATCCGGGTTCTCGTCCGCTGTTCGATCTGCACGGGGTGGAAGAAGAAATCGAACGCGCCTTGTCCAAGCGTGTCGATCTGAAATCCGGAGGCTATCTCATCATCGACCAGACCGAAGCGATGACCACCATAGACGTGAATACCGGTGGCTATGTCGGACTGCGCAGTTTCGACGACACCATTTTCAAGACCAATCTTGAAGCCACGCAGGTCATCGCGCGGCAACTGCGTCTGCGCAACCTGGGCGGCATCATCATTTGCGATTTCATCGACATGGATACCCAGGAACATCGCGATGCGGTCCTGGAAGAACTCAATAAATCCCTGGCGCGAGACCATACCCGCATCAGTGTGAACGGCTTTTCGTCGCTGGGGCTGGTGGAAATGACCCGCAAGCGCACCCGCGAGAGCCTGGCGCATGTGATGTGCGAGCCATGCCCGACTTGCCAGGGGCGGGGCGAGGTGAAGACCGCGCAGACGGTGTGCTATGAGATCCTGCGCGAAATCCTGCGCGAAGCGCGCCAGTTCAATGCGCGCGAATTCCGCATCATCGGTTCGCAGCCGGTGATCGATCTGTTTCTGGAGGAAGAATCCCAGGCACTGGCGATGCTTTCAGACTTCATCGCCAAGCCGATCTCGATGCAGGTCGAAACGATGTACAGCCAGGAACAGTACGACGTCGTCCTGATGTAGTGCTCCACCACCTCATGTTGTCATCGTAATACGGCGGAGAAATGACTCGGACAATGCGAATGCTGGTTGCCGTTGCTTTGCTTGTGCAGCTAGGCGGATGCGGCGATTCCGGCAATCAGCAAGAGGCCCCGTCCGGAAAGGCCGGCGCGACGAACGATATGCCGGATCTGTGTTCGTTTATCGTGGGTGGCAGGTTCGCCGTGCAATGCGTTGTCAACAGCCGCGATAACGTGGTTGAAATCACCATCAACAGTTTCGATGACGAGGTCGCCAGAAATGTCTGTGCCGATATCGCGGCCAAGACGGAACATCTGGCCGCGCATTTGTCGGGGCAGTGGAAGCTGCAGGTATTTTCTCCCTATCGCAGCGATAAAGCGTTGGCTGCCTGCTATCTCCATTAGCGCCTTCCCGTGGCTTTGCGCGAACGAGTGATCTGTCAGCGGCGAGCCACATCTTGAGCTCCGGCGAGTGGCCGCGGTTTCAGCCGGCCCAGATATCCGAGTCGGCTCCCGTCCATTTTGTACTGAGGTAAGTGACAATATCATTGGACGGAGCATAAACCGTCTTGATGTTCAACTGGGACAGGAACGCGAAATGCTGTTGATCCGAAAATTTGTCCGGTTCGGCCACTGCCAAATAAAGCGTCTTGTTGTACACGCCTACCGGCACCACCTTCTTTTCGACGGCCTTATCGTTCGGGATGCGGTTCAGGATGTCACTGGTGATGTGGATCGCGGGCAAGTCCACCATTGGTGTGCCGGACTGGATGTATAGTGACCTTGTCAGGACTTCCGGATCGATAATACCCATCTGGACCAGCGCTTGGCCGATCGGCTTGCCGCTTGGTTTCTTGGTGCTGTGATGTTGCTCTATGGCACGAAGGGTCTTGTCGTCGATCACCTTCAGTGCATTCAGGATCTCCCCGATCTTCTTACCCTGCAATTCGTAGATGCGACCGCCGCTGCGCTGTATCTCGGCTGTTTGGGACAAGTCCTTCTGCGTTCGAATCATCGGCCAGGCAACCTGCTTTACTCCGACAGGTACGGCAGCCCTTTCTGGTGGAGCGGCAGTTTGCGCTGGCTGTTCAACGTCACCGGCTGTCAGGGTCGTCAGGGCCAGTTCGAGATTGGCGGCAAGGTTGCCTGCATATCTGGCTGCCTCGAACAGATGAAGCGACTCGTAGTATTTTGCTTTCGACCTAAGATTATTGATGTCTTCCAGCAGCGTCTTTTTCGTCGTGTCATTTGCCATCTCGCCTCCCCAGAACCTGATCGATTGCGCCCGCGCAAAGCCCCGATCCATCTGTTAAAGATTATGCCGGGCTCTCATATCATTATTGACCGGCAGATCATGTGCCGTCCCTGCTCTTTGCGCCAACTTTTGCATTGAACTTTTCCCTGTTGATAACGAACCGCTCATGCCGCCCTTTGGAGATCCGGTCTACCCCATCATGGGCTTCCACAGCAAACACCAGCCTTCTCCCCTCGACTTCCATCAATTCGACGGTTGCGGTCACCTCAAGTCCGGGCGGAGTAGCGGCCTCATGACTGACGTCGATATGCGTTCCAACCGTTTGTTCGCGTGGCCAATCAAGATGCGGGTTGATTGCCTTGATGCAGGCCCACTCGAGGAAGCCCACCAGAAAGCCGGTTGCAAATACTTCAGGCATCTCCCGGAACTCTTCCGATTCCGGATAGAGCGCGGGGACGGTTTTGGATGCAGGCACCACGAACTTGTGCTCATACTTGATTCCGGGTTTCAATGTTTCTTTCATGCGCTACTCCTGTACATTGAATCGCTGGCCGATCGTCCGCGCGCGGATATTCTGATATTACTGATGTGCAGAATGCAAGGGAATTCGCGTTGCATATGAAATCGGCATCGCGAATCATTGCCCGGTCAACAGGCTTTCCGGCCGGATTCTGCTGCCGGTCACTGTCACCACCTTATGACGCGATCGCGCGCCCTGTTCGAGTTCGGTATTGCGCAATGGAACGGCAAACAGCCCGGCGATGAACTTCAACAGCGCATCGTTGGCGCGACCTTCGATGGGCGGGGCAGCCAGCCTGATCTTGAGCGCTTCGCCATGCAAACCGGCGACTTCGCTGAACTTCGCCCCGGGTTGAACGTGCAAGGATAGCGTGATGACCTCCCCGTTCCGGCGATACCAAGTGTGCTGTGTCACAGCAGCCGCGAGGCCAGGCTTTCCATCATCGCCAAAGGCACGAGCAGGATGATCTGGCAGATCACCAGGAGCACAAGCGGAGACAGGTCCACATTGCCGACCAGCGGCAAAATTCTCTGGATTGGGCGCAGAAAGCGATAAGTGATCGCCGCAAGCAGCGGGGCTAGCGGAGTAAACGGGTTGACCCAGGACAGGATCGCTTGCGCCACCAGCGCGCTCATCAGCAGATACACGCTGATCTTGATGAGCTTCACGATGCTCAATGCCGACAAACCGAGCAGCGGGAAATGCACAAACGGGTATCCGTCTATCGATAGCGTCAAACCCAGATAGATCAGTTCCACGACCAGAGCAAGCAGCAGGCTCGCGCTGTCCAGGCGAAACATGGGCGGAATGTAGCGGCGCGCGCGCAATACCGCAAAATCGCTGATCGCCATGATGAATTCGCCGACCGGATTGCGCATCGGGGCGCGCAGCCACTGCAGCAGGAAGCGGAACAGCAGGACGCCGGCGAAGCCCTGCACGAAAATATCAAGCAAAAGTTGTATCACTTGATTGAACATCAGGCTTTTCCGAGTTCGTCGCCCATTTCGCGCGAACGCGCCGCTGCGGCTTTTGCGGCTGCAATGATATGCTCCTTCACGTGGCCGGCTTGCAGGCTCAGCAGTGCGCGTTCCGTGGTGCCGTTCTTGGAGGTCACGCGCTCGCGCAGTGTGGCGGGTGATTCGGAACTTTCGTGGGCCAGTCTGGCCGCGCCGAGGGCGGTTTCCAGTGCGAGCGTGCGCGCCGTTTGTTGCGGCAGGCCGAGCTCCCTTCCGGCCTGTTCGAGCGCTTCGATGAAGTAGAAGAAATAGGCCGGCCCGCTGCCGGAAATGGCAGTGACTGCGTCCATTTCTTCCTCATTGCGGATCCATACAGACGCGCCTGCGGCTTTCATGACTGCTTCGACCTGCTGTCGCTGACCGTGCTTCAAAGGGGCAATACTATACAAGCCAGTGATGCCCGCGCCGATCAGGGCGGGTGTATTGGGCATCGCGCGAACCAATACAATACCGTCGTTTTGGAAGCCGAGTGATCTCGTGTTTTGGCTGCCCAGCCAGCGTGCCAGATCCATGAGCCGGATGCCCGCGGCGATCGACAGCACAATCTGTCCAGCCGAGAGCTTGGGCCCGAGTCGTTCGGCGACCTCTTTCATCTGCTGCGGTTTCACGGCCAATACGATGACGTCGCTGCCCAGGATCGCTTCCGGATCCTGCTGCGGGAACACGATGAAGCCCTGGGATTCCAGCCGCTTTCGGTTCGCTTCATCGATTTCCACCACGCGCAGCTGTTGCGGGGAAACACCTTGCCTGACGAGGCCGCCCAGCATGGCGCTTGCCATGTTTCCGCCCCCGATGAAACAGATCTTCATTTGGCTTTCTCCTTTGTTTCGGCCCCGTAATTCCGTTCGCCGAAAATTGCCGTGCCGATGCGCACGATCGTCGCCCCTTCCGCGATTGCCGCCGCAAAATCATGCGACATGCCCATCGACAGCGTATCCAGTTGCATGCCCTGCCGGTTCAGTTCGTCGCGCAATTCGCGCAACTTTGCGAAATTGCGACGCTGTACAGCGAAATCATCACTGGGTGCGGGCACCGCCATCAGGCCGCGCAGTTTCAATTTGGGCAGCCTTGCAATTGCGTGTGCCATGTTAACCGCTTCATCCGGGGCAACGCCGCTCTTGCTCGCTTCCTTGCTGATATTGACCTGCATGCAAACCTGCAACTCGGGCAACCGGGCGGGCCGCTGATCGGACAAGCGCTCGGCGATTTTCAATCTGTCCAAACTGTGCACCCACGAAAAATTTTCCGCGATTGCGCGGGTCTTGTTGCTTTGTATCGGCCCGATGTAATGCCATTCTATCGGTATATCCCGCAACGCAGCGATCTTGTCCAATGCCTCTTGCACATAACTTTCTGCAAAGCATCGCTGTCCCGCGCGATAGGCCTCCCGTATGGCATCCGGCGGGAATGTCTTGCTCACCGCCAGTAAACTGATTTCGACCGTTCGTCGGTCCGCACCGGCTGCTGCCCTCGCAATCGCATCGCGCACGGCTTGCAAGTTGGAAGCGATTGTTGTCATAATCCCGTTCGTAAACGCATTCCGCCAAACATCCTATATCCGGCGGTTCCTAATTATTTCGGGCGGTTCAGGCCAGCTCATCAAACCGGGACAATTTTATAATGGATATCACCGAACTGCTTGCTTTTAGCGTCAAGAACAAGGCATCCGACTTGCACCTTTCGGCGGGTCTGCCACCGATGATCCGCGTGCATGGTGACATCCGCAGGATCAATCTGCCGGCGCTGGAGCACAAGGAAGTGCATGCCCTGGTGTATGACATCATGAACGATGTTCAGCGCAAGGTCTACGAGGAGAACAAGGAGATCGATTTCTCCTTCGAGGTTCCCGGACTGGCGCGTTTTCGCGTCAACGCCTTTGTCCAGAACCGCGGCGCCGGTGCGGTGATGCGTACCATTCCTTCCAAGATACTGTCGCTGGAAGAATTGAAAGCCCCGAAGATCTTCGAGGCCATTTCCGAGTATCCGCGCGGCATGGTGCTGGTCACGGGGCCGACAGGCTCGGGAAAATCCACCACGCTGGCTGCGATGGTCAATCATCGTAACGAAAGCGATTTGGGTCACATCCTGACGGTGGAAGATCCGATCGAGTTCGTGCATGAGAGCAAAAAGAGCCTGATCAACCAGCGCGAAGTCGGGCCGCACACGCTGTCATTCCAGAATGCATTGCGCAGTGCGTTGCGCGAAGACCCGGACGTGATCCTGGTGGGCGAGATGCGCGACCTGGAAACCATACGGTTGGCGATGACCGCGGCTGAAACGGGCCACCTGGTGTTCGGTACGCTGCATACCAGCTCGGCGGCAAAAACCATAGACCGCGTAATCGACGTGTTTCCTGCCGACGAAAAGGAAATGGTACGCGCGATGTTGTCCGAATCGCTGCGCGCGGTGATCTCCCAGGCCTTGCTCAAGACCAAGGACGGCGCAGGGCGGGTAGCGGCGCATGAGATCATGATCTGCACCCCCGCGATCCGCAATCTGATCCGCGAAGCCAAAGTGCCGCAAATGTATTCGGCGATACAGACCGGCCAGGCATTGGGGATGCAGACGCTGGACCAGTGCCTCGCGACGCTCATCAAAGAAAACAAGATTACTTCCGCGGAAGCGCGCTCCAAGGCGGCCAACAAGGACTCGTTCCCGGGGTAATCACAGTCATCACATCAGGAGTTGTTTCATGGAAAGAGATCAAGCCACCGAACTGATACATAACATGCTGCGCGGCATGATCAGCAAAAAAGCCTCCGACTTGTTCATCACAACGGGCTTTCCTCCGGCATTCAAGGTGGACGGCAAGATGACCCCGGTTTCCAACCAGCCGCTCACGGCGCAACACACCCAGGAACTGGCACGGAGCATCATGAACGACCGCCAGGCGGCAGAATTTGAAGCGACCCACGAGTGCAACTTTGCGATCAGCCCGCACGGCATCGGCCGGTTCCGTGTCAACGTGTTCCTGCAGCAGCAGCGCGTCGGCATGGTGCTGCGTACCATCACCACCAAGATTCCCGATCTGGACCAACTGGGCATGCCCCCGGTGCTCAAGGACATCGTGATGACCAAGCGCGGGCTGGTGATCGTGGTGGGCGGAACCGGTTCCGGCAAGTCGACCACGCTGGCCGGGATGCTGGGCCATCGCAACAAGAACAGCTACGGCCACATCATCACCATCGAAGATCCGGTGGAGTATGTGCATGAGCACATCAACTGTCTGGTCACGCACCGGGAGGTCGGCGTGGATACCGAATCCTGGCACAATGCGCTGAAGAACACGCTGCGCCAGGCGCCCGATGTAATCCTGATCGGCGAGATACGCGACCGCGAAACCATGGAGTATGCGGTGTCCTTTGCGGAAACGGGACACTTGTGCCTGGCCACGCTGCATGCCAACAGTGCCAACCAGGCGCTGGACCGCATCATCAACTTCTTCCCGGAAGAGCGGCGCACCCAGTTGTTGATGGACTTGTCGCTCAACATCAAGGCTTTCATTTCGCAGCGCCTGATCCCGAACAAGGACGGGACCGGGCGTGCCGCCGCAGTCGAGATCATGATCAATTCGCCTTTGATCGCGGACATGATCTTCAAGGGCGAGGTGAACCAGATCAAGGGTGTGATGGCGCAATCGCGCGAACTGGGCATGGAGACATTCGATGGCGCGCTGTTCAGCCTGTACGAATCCGGCAAGATCGGATATGAGGAGGCATTGAAGAACGCGGATTCGGTCAACGATCTGCGCTTGCGCATCAAGCTGGAAAGCAAGCTGTCGGGGGACAGGGATGTGATGTCCGGCACCGACAAGTTCCAGCTCAACTAACGCCGGTTGCTGCCGGACACTATTTTGTATTCCAGCAAGCGGCATTCGATCGCGCCGTTGAACAGCGGGATGCGTTTCGACGGCGATAGCCGCATCAGCTTCAATATCGCCTTGTCGGCGGTGAACAGATAGGCCGTCCATCCGCCGAATTTCCTTTTCAGCGCATCGCCCAGCTTCGGGTATAGCTCCGCCAGTTCGTCCAGTTCGCCCATGCGCTCGCCGTAGGGCAGGTTGGCCACCAGGATACCGTGTTGGGTCGGCGCAGAGATCTCCAGCACATTCGCCTGCTTGAGCGCCACGCATTCCGCCAGCCCCGCTTCTTCGAGATTGCGTTTGGCTGCCTTGAGCGCATCGCCGTACAGATCGCTGCCGTAGATATCCAGCTGTTCCGCAGGCAGCTGCGCGGCGATCGCCTGTTCACGCATCTTGTTCCACAAGGCTGCATCGAAATTCTTCAGCTTCTCGAACGCGAAGCCGCGCGCGATGCCGGGCTGGATGTTCAGCGACATCTGCGCCGCCTCGATCAAAAACGTGCCGCTGCCGCACATCGGATCAAGCAGCGGTGTGCCGGGCTGCCAGCCGGCCAGTTTCAAAATCCCCGCCGCCAGGTTCTCGCGCAGCGGCGCGATGTTGGTGTGGTGGCGCACGCCGCGCTTGAACAGCGCATCGCCGGAAGTATCGAGGTAGAGCATCAGCCTGTCATCTTCGATGAACACATGGATGCGCATGTCGGGTGTGAGCGTGTCCACGCTGGGGCGCTCGTTGCAGTGCGCGCGGAAGCGGTCGCACACCGCGTCCTTGACGCGCAGCGTGATGAACTCCAGGCTTTTCAGCGGGCAGCGGATCGCCGTGGTGTTCACGCGTATCGTGCGCGTGACATCGAACCAGCGCTGCCATTGCAACTCGAACACCGCCTGATAGATATCCTGTTCGCTGCGGTAGCGTGTCTCCTTCGCCCTCCACAGGATGCGCGACGCGAGTCGGCTCTCGAGATTGGCGCGGTAGCACAGCGGCCACTCTCCGGAAAATGCCACGCCACCATCGGTGGCCTTGACATCGGCTGCGCCGAACGTGGTCAATTCATCAGCTAATAATTTTTCTAAACCACGAGGGCAGGGGGCAAAATAATTGGGCATGAGGAAGCGTTCAAGAATTCATGTTTGCGGGATGAAGCGCAAGGAGCCGCGCAGTGAACAACGAGACATACCGAACAGGGTAGGCGAGGCGTGAACGAGCACGTGACGCAGCGATTCGCCTGCAAAATGGATTCATGAATGCTTCCTAGAAAGGTTTGACGGTGACCAGGATCACCACCGCCATCAGCACCAATACCGGAACCTCGTTGAACCAGCGATAGAACACATGGCTGCGCGTGTTGTGGTCTTCGGCGAACATCTTTACCAGATGGCCGCAATAGAAGTGATACACGACCAGCACCAGCACCAGAAATAATTTCACGTACAGCCAGCCGCCGCTGAAGCCGTAACCCAGCCACAGCCAGGTGCCGAAGAACAGCGCGAGGAAGCCGATCGGCGTGACGAAGCGGTACAGCTTGCGCTCCATCAGCTTCAGCCGCGCGATTTCGGCGGGCTCGGTCGCCATCGCATGGTTGACGAAGATGCGCGGCAAATAGAACAATCCGGCGAACCAGCTGACGACGAAAATGATGTGAAAGGCTTTGATCCATAACATGACGTTGTTCCTTTTGCGTATTTCTTTTCATTTAATATGTTGATCGTTTGCTTTGTACTCTTAGCGATCATGCCAAGCTGCAGTATCTGGCAGCATCTCGACATTCAATGATGATTGGTTCAATATTCTTTTTAATCGGTTTCCATAATGCCCTGACTTCCTTCTGAGGTTTATAGCTCGGATCCTTTATTATGGCGGGATGAGTTCCGTGATCTGCATCATGGGGTTGGCGTCTGGACACATACTGACACCTGAAAACTCCTTCAAAAATTGCTTTATGTCTGATTGTATGACTTATTGCAGAAAAAAATCGTTCTGGTTTTTCGATAACGACGCAACAGTCATAGCCAAAGTCCGCCATGGCGTTTTGATCAAAGTCTTCGGTTGTACAGAATATAAAAATGTTCGGGCTGTTCTCTACTACCTCGATAGTTGAATCTATCACGTGTACCACGCCACCCTCACCTATTTTGAGTACCGATTTGGAAAATTCTGGTTGATTGTTGTGAGTCCAATTTCCGTATTTTACGTCCATATAGAGTGATTTTTTCCCCTCTTCTTTATCGCCTATTACAGTGCCGTGCTTTTCGATGTCTCGATACTCATATAGGGTGCCAATTCGCAGTTTTCCTTTTTTCAATAAGAGCTCCGCGTGAGCTC
>DATKAK010000104.1:0-11940 GCA_035498295.1 Gallionella sp.
GGGCACGCCGCAGACGCTCAATACCTATGCGACCGCCACCCTGACCCAGCCGATCACCGACAGCAGCGGCAACGCGGTCACCACCCAGACGATTGCGCTGGGTCCCGCCGCGTCGCAAATTGCCATCAAGCAGCTTGGGACGAACGGCGGCGGCTTCTTCAACGTCAATTCGGCTCATCCTTACGAGAATCCCACGCCCTTCTCCAATTTCCTGACGATGCTGGCGCTATTGCTGATTCCTGCCGCGCTTTGCTACACCTTCGGCAGCATGGCGGGAGACACGCGCCAGGGCTGGGCGTTCCTCGTCGCGATGACGATATTGTTCGTTGGCTTCCTCGCTGTGGCTGAGTATTCCGAGGTGCGTGGCAACCCCGCCTTCGCGGCATTGGGGGTGGATCAGTACGCTTCTGCGACACAGTCCGGCGGCAACATGGAGGGCAAGGAAACCCGCTTCGGCATCGTCAATTCCGCCCTGTGGGCCACTGCCACTACTGCTGCCTCCAACGGTTCGGTAAACTCCATGCACGATTCCTACACACCGCTGGGCGGTCTGGTGCCGATGGCGCAGATACAACTGGGCGAGGTGATTTTCGGCGGGGTCGGTTCCGGCTTGTACGGGATGCTGATATACGCCGTGATCGCGGTGTTCCTCGCCGGACTGATGATAGGCCGCACGCCGGAATACCTGGGCAAAAAGCTCGAGGCGTTCGACATAAAGATGGCTTCGCTGGTGATCCTGATCCCGCCAATAATCATTCTTGGCGGAACTGCATTGGCAGTCATGGTCGATGCCGGCAAGGCCGGTGTCGCCAATCCGGGCGCCCATGGCTTCAGCGAGATCCTGTATGCGTTCTCGTCTGCGGTCGGCAACAACGGCAGCGCCTTCGCCGGACTGTCGGCAAACACGCCGTTCTACAACACCTTGCTGGGCATCGCGATGTTCATTGGGCGCTTCTGGCTGATGATCCCGGTGCTGGCGCTGGCCGGTTCGCTGGCGGCCAAAAAACGCATTCCCGCCAGCATCGGCAGCATGGCGACCCATACGCAGATGTTCGTCTGGCTGCTGATCGGCACGGTGATGCTGGTCGGTGCGCTGAACTTTGTACCGGCGCTGGCGCTGGGCCCGGTGATCGAACACCTGAACATGATGAGTGTGCATTAGGAGATTTATATGACAAGCAAAGCAATCCCGTTTCCCCTGTTTGAGCGCGACCTCGTCAAACAGGCCGTGGTGGACTCGTTCAAGAAACTGGGCCCGCAACAACAGATGAAGAACCCGGTGATGTTCGTGGTATGGGTCGGCAGCATATTGACGACGCTACTGTTCTTTCAAGCGCTGGGCGGGCACGGCGAAGCGCGGGCCGGCTTCATCCTGGCGGTGACGCTGTGGCTGTGGTTCACCGTGCTGTTCGCCAACTTTGCCGAGGCGATAGCCGAAGGCCGCAGCCGCGCGCAGGCGGCTTCGATGCGCAAGGCCAAGCGCGACATCCAGGCCAAGAAACTGACCCGCCCTAAATATGGCGAAAAGTATGCCCTGGTGCCCGGTTCCGGCTTGCGCAAGGACGATGTGGTGCTGGTGGAGGCGGGCGATTTCATCCCCGGCGACGGCACCGTGATCGAGGGCGTCGCCTCGGTAGATGAAAGCGCCATAACCGGCGAGAGCGCGCCAGTGATACGCGCATCCGGCGGCGACTTCAGCGCGGTAACCGGCGGCACGCGTGTGCTGTCCGATTGGCTGGTGGTGCGCATCACCACCAATCCGGGAGAGACTTTCCTGGACCGCATGATCGCGATGGTGGAAAGCGCCAAGCGCCAGAAGACTCCCAACGAGATCGCGCTTACCATATTGCTGGTAGCGTTGACGCTGATCTTCATGTTTGTCATCGTCACGCTGTTGCCGTTCTCGCTGTATAGCGTCGAGGTGGCCAAAGCGGGTGCGCCGATCAGCATCACGGTGCTGGTCGCGCTGCTGGTATGCCTGATCCCGACCACGATAGGGGCACTGCTTTCCGCGATCGGCGTGGCAGGCATGGGGCGCATGCTGCAAAGGAACGTGATCGCCACCTCCGGCCGTGCGGTGGAAGCAGCGGGAGATGTGGATGTGCTGCTGCTGGACAAGACCGGCACGATCACGCTGGGAAACCGCCATGCGAGCAATTTCCTGCACGCCAGCGGCGTGACCGAGGCTGAGCTGGCCGACGCGTCGCAACTCGCCTCGCTGGCGGATGAAACGCCGGAAGGCCGCAGCATCGTCGTGCTGGCCAAAGAAAAGTTCGGCCTGCGCGAACGCAACATCCATGAGATGGGCGCGACCTTTGTTCCGTTCAGTGCGCACACGCGCATGAGCGGTGTCAACTTGCCGCCTCCCGGAGGGAGAGAAAATGAAGACTCTCGCCAGATACGCAAAGGCGCGGCCGATGCCATCCGTAATCATGTCATTGGTCTGGGCGGCAACTTTCCTGCCGAGGTGAATGTCATTGTGGACAACGTCTCGCGTCGCGGCAGCACACCGCTGGTGGTGGCGGATGGGACAAAAGTACTGGGCGTGATCGAGCTCAAGGACATCGTCAAGGGCGGCATCAAGGAACGCTTCGGCGAACTGCGCCGCATGGGTATCAAGACCATCATGATCACCGGCGACAACCGGCTAACCGCCGCCGCCATCGCAGCAGAGGCTGGGGTAGACGACTTCCTCGCCGAAGCCACACCGGAAGCCAAGCTGAAACTGATCCGCGAGCATCAGATGCAAGGCCGGCTGGTGGCGATGACCGGGGACGGCGTCAATGATGCCCCGGCGCTGGCGCAGGCCGATGTCGCGGTGGCGATGAACACCGGCGCGCAGGCGGCCAAGGAAGCCGGCAATATGGTGGATCTGGACTCCAACCCGACCAAGCTGATCGAGATCGTCGAGACCGGCAAACAGATGTTGATGACCCGTGGTTCCCTGACCACATTCAGCATCGCCAACGACGTAGCCAAGTATTTCGCCATCATCCCGGCGGCATTCGTGACCACCTATCCGGCGCTCGGCGCGCTTAACGTGATGCACCTGGCAACACCGTCCAGCGCGATCCTGTCCGCCGTGATCTTCAATGCGTTGATCATCATCGCCCTGGTTCCGCTGGCGCTGAAAGGCGTTAAATACCGCGCCATCGGGGCAAATGTTTTGCTGCGCAACAACCTGCTGATCTACGGGCTGGGCGGCATCATCATCCCCTTTGTTGGGATCAAACTGATCGACATGATACTTGCCGGTTTTGGCTGGGCATAACGGACATGGCGGGAATGCCACACCTGATGATGAACATACCATGCCTGTTGCCCCCTCGCTACCGCTCTCCCCCACCCCAACTCTCCCCGGGAGGGAGAGGGGGTAAACGAAACGCCATGCGAGTTTCACTTTAAAGAAAGGAATTGCCATGTTGAAAGAAATTCGTCCTACTGTTGTCAGTTTTATATTGCTGACGTTGCTTACCGGAATCGCCTATCCGCTCGTCGTGACGGGCATCGCCCAAGTGACCATGCCGGACAAGGCCAACGGCAGCCTGATCATGAAAGACGGCAAACCGGTGGGTTCCAGCCTGATCGGCCAGTCGTTCTCCGATCCCAAGTATTTCTGGAGCCGTCCTTCGGCGACCGGTCCGACGCCATACAACGCGTCTGCTTCAAGCGGCTCGAACCAGGGGCCGACCAATCCGGCGTTGGCCGACGCGGTCAAGGCCAGAGTACGGGCCTTACGCGATGTCGATCCCGGCAATCAGCAACCGGTCCCTGTTGACCTGGTCACCGCTTCCGGCAGCGGACTGGATCCGCATATCAGTCCGGCTGCGGCGGAATACCAGCTTGCGCGCGTGGCGCGCGTGCGCAACCTCAACCCGGATGCCGTGCGCAAGCTGGTGGCGGAACACACCGAGGGACGCCAGTTCGGCATTCTCGGCGAACCTAGAGTGAATGTGCTGGAGCTCAATCTTGCACTGGATGCTACGCATTAGTATCGTCCTGCGGCACCGTCTACGAAATGCGTATCGCGAATCGGTTTTCTATACGCATATTATTTTGGCGCACAATGATTGTGTGGAGCAATGATTCTGCGGGACTGTCTTGGCCGCGGCGCAATTTCTTGATGAGTTTTTTACATCCGATGGCTAACAATTTATGCTGTCTTTACGCTGTTTCACCTAGCATGCATGCTATCCAAAGTAAGGAGGATTGCATGAAACGAATCACTACAGTGTTAAAAGAGTCGGAAGCGATGGCTGTGCGCAAGGCTGTTTGTGTTGCCGGTGGAGAATGTGTCGTAATTACTCCGATGCCACGGCGCCCATGTGTCATTGACCCAGAGAAATGGGAATGCGAGCAATCTGCCACACCAAGGGGAGTGCATGTTCGCCTCGAGGTGATGGCAGATGACAGTCACTATGGCGGCATTGTTTCCGCCATTGAAAGAATCGTGCATGCCGGAAAAATTGTCCTTGCCACGCGTCATGACAGGACGCACAGGTGCGCCGCTTAGAGCTCAGATATGGAAACTATTCTGTTACCGTTGTTCGCCATGCTCGCCATCGTCGTTCCACTTGGCTTGGCGTATGTCATTCTGTCATTGCAATCGCGCAAGTCGGCTTGCGGTTGCGGGAAAGCATCTGCAATTACACGCGATGTTCCGTTGCAGAGAAAGACGCTGCACGATTTCGAAGCACATATCAGACAGGGACGGAGGCTGTAAGTAGCAGACACAAACACGTATACTTCGCGCACTCGTAACCGGACATGAACCGCCATGCTAATCAATTGCGTTGCCTACCAGAACGGTGTCAAGCTTGCAGAACCGGGCATTGAGGATGTCAGCGAATATCTCAAACAACCCGGATGTTTGGTCTGGGTTGCGTTACGCGATGCGACCGATGCCGAGCTCGATAAGATGCAGGAGGAATTCGGGCTGCACGATCTGGCGGTCGAAGACGCCAAGCACGGACACCAGCGCCCCAAGATCGAAGAGTACGGCGATACGCTGTTCGTGGTGATGCACCTGGTAGAGGTTGTCCATCCCGATCTTACGGTCGGCGAAATCAGCATCTTCGCCGGGCGCAATTTTATACTTTCCGTGCGCAACCGCAGCAGCCGGAGCTTGCTTGGTGTGCGCGAACGCTGCCAGCGCGAGCCGGATTTGTTGCGGCTGGGTTCGGGCTTCGTGCTCTACGCGTTGATGGACGCGGTGGTGGACCTCTACTTTCCGGTGATAGATGACTTGGAGTCGCAACTGGAATCCATCGAGGAACACCTCTTCGACAAAGGCGCCGCCCTCACCAACATTGAGCAGCTCTATGAACTCAAGCGCAAGGTCGCGGTGCTCAAACATGCGGTCATGCCGATGATGGAAGCCACCGGAAAACTATCCGGCGGGCGCGTGCCAGCGGTTTGTGCCACCACCCAAGTGTATTTTCGCGATGTCTATGACCACCTGACCCGCATCAATGCCGCGATAGACGCGATGCGCGACACCATCGCCACTGCGATCTTAGTCAGCCAGTCCACGGTATCCATCGAACAAAACGTCATCAACAAGCAACTGGCCGCTTGGGCTGCAATCTTCGCCATCGCCACTGTTTTCACCGGCATCTGGGGCATGAACTTCAGGCTGATGCCGGAACTGCAATGGGAGTACGGCTACCCTGTTGCGCTACTCATCATCATTGCAGTCTGCGGCTATCTTTACCTGCACTTCAGGCGCTCTGACTGGCTGTAATCTTCCCGGGATTTAGAGAATACGATGGCTGACCAACGTCCCGATCCCGACTCTTTGCTGGAAAGAGTGCAGCGTGCTGAAGTTATGCGCCGCCGCGGCCGCTTGAAAGTATTCTTCGGCGCCTCGGCCGGCGTCGGCAAAACCTTCGGCATGTTGCTGGCCGCGCGCGAACGGCGCGCGGAAGGTCTGGACGTGATAGTAGGCTATGTGGAAACGCACAAGCGTGCCGAAACAGAACAGTTGCTGGAAGGGCTGGAAATCCTGCCGCCGCGCCTGGTGGAATACCGCAATACGCAATTGCGCGAGTTCGATCTGGATGCAGCGCTCAAGCGCCATCCGGCGCTGGTCCTGGTGGACGAACTGGCGCATACCAATGCGCCGGGCTCGCGCCACCCCAAGCGCTGGCAGGATATCGAGGAATTGCTGGAAGCGGGTATCGATGTCTACACCACGATCAACGTCCAGCATATCGAAAGCCTCAACGATGTAGTCTCGCAAATCACCGGCATCCCGGTGTGGGAGACCGTGCCCGACGCGGTGCTGGAGGGAGCGAATGAAATCGAGCTGATCGACCTGCCGCCGGACGAGTTGTTGCAGCGGCTGAAGGAAGGCAAGGTCTACCTGCCGCAGCAGGCGGAACGCGCGGCTCAGAATTTTTTCCGCAAGGGCAACCTGATCGCATTGCGCGAATTGGCGCTGCGCCGCACCGCGGACCGTGTCGATGCGCAGATGCGCGACTACCGCGAGGACCATGCCATCCAGGGCGTGTGGCAGGTGAAGGAGCGGCTGCTGGTCTGTATCGGGCCGGGCAGCTATGCGGAGAACCTGGTGCGCGCAGCGTACCGCCTGGCGCAGTCGCTGAAGGCGGAGTGGATCGTTGTGTATGTCGAGACGGCAAAGCTCCAGCATCTTTCCAAAGAGCAGCGTGACGCCGTGTTGCGCACCTTGAAACTGGCGGAAGAACTGGGTGCAGAAACCGTCACTCTGGGCGGCCGCAAACTGTCCGAGGAAGTGATTTCCTACGCCCGCGCCCGTAATGTGACCCGCATCGTGCTGGGCAAACCGACACGGTCGGGATGGAGACGCTGGCTGTTCGGATCGCTGGTTGACACTGTCGTCCGTCAAGCCGGCGATATCGGCATACATGTGGTGGGCAAGGAATCCGATTTCCTGTCACAGATGAGTGAGAACCCCTATTTTTCGCGCAGCCGCTTGTACCTCGGGCTGGAATCCGGAGAACAGCGCCCGCTGATAAAGTGGCGTGCGGGTTACGCATGGGCGATCGCCGCGACGGCAATCTGCACCGCCATAGCCTGGTTCATGTTTGACCACTTCGAGCTGGCTAACCTGATCATGGTTTACCTGTTGGGCGTTGTGGTGGTCGCTGCTCGCTACGGGCGCGGACCCTCGGTACTGAGTTCGTTCCTGAGCGTGGTGCTGTTTGATTTCTGCTTCGTGCCGCCGCGATTCAGTTTTGCCGTCTCGGATACCCAGTACCTGATTACTTTCGCCGTCATGCTGGCGGTCGCGTTGGTGATCAGCAACATGACGGTAAGCATCCGCCACCAGGCCAAGGTCGCCGGCCACCGCGAGCGCCGCATCGCCTCGCTATACGCCATGAGCCGGGAGCTGGCTGCGACACGCGGCGAGGAGAATATCCTGCGTATTGCGGTAAAGCATGTGGCCGAGGTGTTCGAGGCGCAGGCAGTGGTGTTGCTGCCCAATGAAACGGGGCGCATCGTTTACCCCAAGGATGAGGGGTCGGCGCAATCCTGCCACGGCAGCGATCTGAGTGTGGCGCAATGGGTGTATGACCATGGACAGATGGCGGGACAGGGCACGGACACCCTGCCGGGAGGCGATGTAGTTTACCTGCCGCTGAAGGCCTCTTCCGGAATGATAGGCGTGCTGGCCCTGCTGCCGCTCAACCCGGCGCGAATCGCGCTGCCCGAACAACAACGCCTGCTGGAAACGTTTATCAGCCAGATCGCGCTGGCGCTGGAGCGGGTCAGGCTGGCAGTGGAAGCGCACAGCACGCAGTTGAAAATGGAAACGGAGCAGTTGCGCAATACATTGCTGTCGGCAATCTCGCATGACTTGCGCACCCCGCTGGCGGCGATCGTGGGCGCATCAAGCAGTTTGGCGCAGGACGATGACAAGCTCGACAAGAAAGCTCGCCACGAACTCAGCCAGGCAATTTATGACGAGGCGATACGCATGGCCGGTCTGGCGAACAACCTGCTGGACATGGCGCGGCTTGAGGCGGGCGCTGTGGTGCTGAACCGGCAATGGCAGCCGCTGGAAGAAGTGGTCGGCGGCGCACTGGCAGGTATGTCCTCGCGCATTGCCGGCCATCCAGTTACCGTCAAACTGCCGCGCGACCTGCCTCTGGTCGAAATAGACAGCCTGCTGATCGAGCGGGTATTTGCGAACCTGCTGGAAAACGCCGTGAAATACACGCCGCCCGGAACCCCCATCGGGATTTCCGCCGTAGCCGGAACGAATGAACTGGTGGTGACCGTATCCGATCAAGGCCACGGGATTCCGGCTGGTGAAGAACAGCGTATCTTCGAAAAATTCCACCGCGTCACCAGCGAAGGCAACCAGGGCGGAGCGGGACTGGGCCTGACCATCTGCCGCGCCATCGTGGAGGCGCACGGCGGACGGATGTGGGCGGATAATCTGCCAACTGGCGGCGCTGCATTCCATTTCGCATTGCCGTTGACCGAACCGCCGTTGATCGAGCACGAAGAAGTTGCCCAATCATGAACAACTCCGCCACCATCATCGTCATCGAAGACGAAGCGCAGATACGCCGCTTCCTGCGGACTACGCTGGTTTCAGAAGGCTATAAGGTAATCGAAGCGGAAACCGGCAAACAGGGACTGGCCGAAGCCACGACGCGCAAGCCGGACCTGATGATCATCGACCTCGGCCTTCCTGACATGGATGGCGTCGAGGCGGTCAGGGAGTTGCGCGAATGGTCTTCCGTTCCTGTAGTCATCCTGTCAGCGCGTGCACAGGAAAGCGACAAGATTTCCGCGCTGGATGCGGGTGCGGATGATTATCTGGTCAAACCTTTCGGTGTGGGCGAATTGCTGGCGCGGATACGCGTGGCATTGCGTCATGTTTCTTCCACTGCGAATGGAAAGGAAGAAGGAGTGTTCTCGTTGGGTGAGCTCAAGGTAGACATGATCCACCGCAAGGTCATCGTCAGCGGCGCGGAGGTTCACCTCACCCCAATCGAATACCGCCTGCTGACCGTATTGGTAAAACATGCCGGCAAGGTGCTGACGCACCGCCTGCTGCTAAAGGAAGTCTGGGGGCCGAACTACGTAGAACGCGCCCACTACCTGCGCATCTACATGGGCACCTTGCGGCACAAGCTGGAGAAGGATCCGGCGCGCCCGCGCTTCCTGCTGACGGAGGTCGGAGTAGGTTATAGATTAGCGGCCGCCTGAAACCCCGGCTTTCGTTCGCCCTGACGTATTCATCCTGGCACTCCGCAAAATCTGTTCCGGCAATTTTTGTTGCCCCGTCAATTGATTTCGGGGACAATCCCCCATTCCTGTATGGAATCGTATTCACCTTTCTTGATTTGATTAACAGAGGATGTGGGTATGTCTGAAATTGCAAAGCTAGCTCATCTCACCAAAGTTCCCGAGCAACCACCGTTAAGCTGGTACTTCGAATCCAAGGCGCTGGAAGTCGAACAGCGCCTGCTGTTCGAGCAGGGGCCCAACTATGTCGGACATGAACTGATGGTGCCGAGCCTGGGCGACTACCATGTGCTGGAAGGCGGCGCGCAGATGCTGGTGCGCAACCGCAACGGCGTGGAACTGCTCAGCAACATCTGCCGCCATCGCCAGGCGATCATGCTGCAGGGGCGCGGCAACGCACAGCACATCGTCTGCCCGATACACCGCTGGACCTACACGACCGGCGGAGAATTGCTCGGCGCACCGCACTTCCCGAACAACCCCTGTCTGCACTTGAACAAATCTCCGCTGCAAAACTGGAACGGGCTGCTTTTCTCCGGCAAGCGCGATGTCGCAAAAGACCTGGCCAGAGTCGGCGTGATGCAGGACCTGGATTTCTCCGGTTATATGCTGGAACGCGTGCAGGTGGATGAATACGCGTTCAATTGGAAGACCTTCATCGAGGTGTACCTGGAAGACTATCATGTCGTGCCGTTCCATCCCGGCCTCGGCAATTTCGTCGATTGCGACGACCTCAAGTGGGAATTCGGCGAACACTACAGCGTCCAGACCGTCGGTATCCGCAACGGGCTGCGCAAAACCGGCAGCGATGTGTATGCCAAATGGCAGGAACAGGTGCTGCGTTATCACGGCGACAATCTGCCGAAGTACGGCGCGATCTGGCTGACCTACTATCCCAACATCATGGTCGAATGGTATCCCGGCACGCTGGTGGTCAGCACGCTGGTTCCGCGCGGTCCCGAAGCCTGCACCAACATCGTCGAATTCTATTACCTCGAGGATATCGTGCTGTTCGAGCGCGAATACGTCGAGGCGGAACAGAAAGCCTACAACGAGACGGCAATCGAGGACGATTTCATCTGCCTGCGCATGCACCAGGGACGCAAGTCGCTGTACCAGCGCGGCATCGAGGAATACGGCCCGTACCAGTCGCCGACCGAGGACGGCATGCTGCATTTCCACGAATACCTGCGCCGGAATCTTGCCTCGCAACTTTAGCGGCTATTCCACACCCCTCTCCTTTCCTCACCTCTCCCGCCTGCGGGAGAGGAGGGATAGTCCCGTCCCCTTGGCAGAGGGGGAGAGCGAAGCGAGGGGGCAACCAGGATGGGGGTCGAAACTCAAATGACGCGTAACTCAGGTTCCCTCTGGATGCTGGCCGCAGGCCTGCTGTTCGGCATCATGGGCGTGTTCGTCAAACTCGGCGCTGCCTACTTTTCCGACATCGAGCTGGTGTTCTACCGCTCGTTCTTCGGCCTGTTGCTGGTCTCCCTGATCACGCGGCAACAGCGCATCAGCCTCGCCACGCGCTACTGGCGCGCGCACTTGTGGCGCAGTATTTCCGGCTCGGTCGCGCTCGCGCTGTTCTTCTACTGCATCACCGTGCTGCCGCTTGCGACTGCCGTCACGCTCAACTACACCTCGCCGCTGTTCCTGACCCTGCTCACGATGCTGGTGTTCAAGGACAGGTTCCATCTGCCGCTGACCATCGCCATCGCGCTGGGATTCACCGGAGTGGTGCTGCTGTTGCACCCGACCATGGAGCGCGACCAGCTGCTGCCCGGCCTGCTCGGACTGATCTCCGGCTTCCTCGCCGGAGTAGCCTATCTTAACGTCAAGCAGCTCGGCATCATCGGTGAACCGGAAACACGCACCGTGTTCTATTTCAGCTTGACCGCGTCGGCCGGCAGCGCGTTGTGGATGCTGTTCGGCCAGGTGCATGCCATCACGCTGCACAGCTTCGCCATCCTGCTCGGCCTGGGCAGTACCGCGACGCTCGCGCAACTCGCAATGACGCGCGCTTACCGCATCGGCGACACGCTGGTGGTCGGCAGCATGGCGTACAGCACCATCATCTTCGCCAGCCTGTTCGGCATCCTGATCTGGCATGAAGTGCTGTCGCTTTCCAGTTGGCTGGGCATGGCCTTCATCATCGCGGGCGGTGTGCTAAGCTTACGCCTTGTACCGCCACATCCCGCTCCAAAACAAGCAAGAGAGAGAACATGATCACCATCGAACAGACCGAAAACCTCGTCAACGTCGCCGTCCTCGGCGAATTCACCATTGCCGACTTCAAGACCTTCGAAGAACAAACCCTGTACAAACTGAAATCGCCCGGCGAACTGGACCTGCTTTTCGACTTGCGCGCGATGGTCCGCTACACGCTCGATGTGGCGTGGGAAGAGATCAAATTCTTCCGCCGCCAGCATAACCACGATTTCACCAAGATCGCCGTGGTCACCGACAACCAGTGGATCACCTGGACGGCATGGCTGTCGCGCACCTTCGTGGATGCGGATATACGCGTGTTTACGGATTACCAAGAAGCGCGGGATTGGGTTCAAGCATAGATATACCACGCCCCGTTATCGTTCCAAATATCAGTACCATTTGGATGGAAGACGACGATAAACAATTTGGTTTTAGCGCCTCTAGGTTCCATGAAAATAAGGGGTAAAAATGGAAACTATTGAAACT
>DATKAK010000105.1:0-3978 GCA_035498295.1 Gallionella sp.
TGACCGGCGGCACAGGCAGAAATGCGCCTTGCAGGATAACAATTTTCAAACCTGCAACCCCTTCCAAAGATCAATCATCCGCAATCACCAACCGCTATGTCCGGGGTTGCCGCTTGGAATCCCATCCGGTCTGATCCGGCCCCGCCAACCGCCGGATCAATATAAGTGCGTACCGCAAGATAGACTTCATCCACACCGATCAACTTAAGGCACTTGTTGTCATGGTTGCAGACTTCCAGCATACATCCTGCACACTCCACCTCACGCCGCAGAACAAGATGCCCATTGCCATAAGGATCCCATTTACCCGGATTATCACGTGCGCTGAATATTGCAACACATGGCTTCCCAACCATTGCAGCCAGATGCATGGTGCCAGTGTCGTTGCCCACATAGGCAGTACACCGCTCCAAAAGCGCAGCTGAACCGTATATGCTGAGCTTTCCGGCAAGATTATGAGATCTTTCTCCCCACAACCCGCACAACTCATTACCCAGCGTTATGTCTTCTTTTCCACCCAATACCAATATCTGCAATTTCGGAAATTCGTTCAGCAACCGCGCGCCTAATTCAGCAAAACGCTCTCCGGGCCATTTTTTTGCAGGCATTTTGGAGCCTGGTCCGATCGCCAGCAGCATTGAACCAAAATCGATTCCCAAATCGTGCGCTGTTCCGAACGCCGATGCGCGTTCACTCTCCGGGATCGGCAAATGAAATCCCCGATCTCCCGGTTCTGCTACAGCAACGATTCTGAGCAGGCGCTGCCATTCCGGCCCCAATCTGGGTAAACCCCCGTTGGTGGATTGAAGGTACACTCCGTAACCGGAAGGGGGAGCGTGATAATTCAGGGCGCCGATTATATTTCTGAAAAACCACTCGTCTCTTTTATTCTGTTCAGTTGACCGCTCCGGTGCAACATTGAAGATGTGCTCAAATTTCAACGCGCGCAACCTGGCTACTAAAGCAACTAACATTTTTAACCGGCCCCATCCCCTGGCATTGGGGTTGTAGAAAATCGATTGGTCAAACCAGCCCGTTGGGCCTAGTACATCCCAAGAGGAAACAAAGTTGGCTAGACTCTGGTCCTTGTTAGTCAGCAAAACCAAACGGTGGGAAGGGAACTCCCGGCGGATCTTCTCTATGGCAGGCAATGCCACCAGGGTGTCACCCAGCTGGCCGATCCTGAAAATCAAAATATTTGATGTTGCCTCTCCTGCTTTGCTTGCATGGTGCTCGGTTATCGTCTCGATCAGACTATTTGCCATCGCGTCCACGGTGAAGCGCCGCTCGAAAGTTGTCCTGGCCTGTTGCGCCATTTTGCTGCGATCGGCAGCATCGAGCGCCAACCATTGCCGCAAGCTTTTTTCCGTACCATCCGCCGTGTCAGAATTCACGATACCCGCACCGTCGGCCTCGATCTCGCGCCAGATATTCACCTTGTCGGAAATCAATACCGGCACTCCGCAGCCCAGCGCTTCGGCGACCGCGATGCCGAAGTTCTCCTGATGGGATGGCAGCACGAAGGCCTCGCTCGCATAAAACGCGCCCCATTTCATGACGCCTTGCAGCATGCCCGGCCAGGTGATTCGCCCGGCAATTCCGAGCCGTTGCGCGTGCGCTTGCAGCGCGGCTGCCCATCCTGTTTGATCCGGCCCGGCCATCACCAGATGCAGGTCGGTATTCTGCCCGGCCACTTTGGCGAAGGCATCGATGAGCAGATCACAGCCCTTTTTTTCATGGATACGGCTCATGAACAGCAGCAGTCTCTTTCCGCGCAAATCAGGGTGGGCTGCGTAAAAGTGCGCTCGCAATAATCCGGCATTGCCCGGCGGCGTTGTAGTTCCATAGGTAACCACTGCTTCATGCGCCCGGTAAAGCCCGAACGATTCGCGTGCGCGAAGACGTTCCTCCTCGCTCGTGAACAACACTGTTTGCGCATCGCGCAATACGCGATATTCCGCCCACGGCCAGTACAGCCATTTCTTCAGATGCTTGAGCGGGTAGGCATGTTTGAACCACGGATCCAGCATGCCGTGCGTGAACACGAAATATGGCACTTTCATGCGATTCAGCGCGCGCCACGCGCCGAAACTGTGATACTGCCACAGGCCGTTCACGACGATCGCATCATATTTTCTGGCATGATCGCGCAGCCAAGGGACGAGTCTTGGATTGTATCGATAGCCGCCTCTGGAAGGTCCCAGCGCATGTACCGTCAATCCGTAGCCGGGGAGGAAAAAACTTGCGGGATCGTCAAGGGATAGCACCTCGACCTCGTGTCCCATCTCTATCAGGCGCAGGCCGCGCTGGCGCACGCCTTCCATCGGGCCGCCGCCTTTGGGATCGACAGAAGGAAGGATATGCAGGATCTTCATCAGGCGCGGCTCATGGTTGGGTGAACGACCGGTATAGCATCAGCGCCCATTCGCGGTTGTTGATGATGGTGTTCTGCGCATCGGGATGCAACCATTGATGGGTGGGTACGGCGAAGCCGGATTTGGGGCGGTTCAACACGGCTTCCGGCAGGTTAGGCGCCACGGTGCGGGCGATCATGCGCTTTTCCTGCGTGGCATCGAGCCCGGGGATCTCGACAAACTTCTCGAACAACGGCATGTCCAGCAATGGCACCCGGATCTCCAGAGAATGCGCCATGCCGGCCCAGTCCGCATCGCGCAGCAACTGGTTTTTCATGTACCACTGTATCTCGAGCGCGGATATCGCGATGCGTTCACTGCCGAGGCCATTGGTGGTGGCGCGTAAACGGGACAGCGTATCGAGTTCCTTCAGTCCCTCGGCGGCCATCTCGGGATCCATCAGCGCGCCGATCTCCCACGGCATGAACAATGCGCGGCGCAGCAGATATGCGCCTTCCAGCGAAGTACCATATTCCAGCAGTCCGGCATATTTGGCGGAGGGCAATAGTCCTGTGAACGGCGACAATCCCTTTCTCACGATACGGCCCAGTAATGGCAACCCCTTGAGGCCTTCCAGGGCTTTGCGCAGACGCGGAATCTGGCTGAAACCCGGATAGGACCCGAACAGCTCATCGCCGCCGATGCCGGAGAGCGCCACTTTCAATCCCTGCTGCGCGGCGGCCTTGGCGACAAACCAGGTGTTCACGCCGTCGATCGATGGTTGATCCATCGCGGCCAGCAACTGCTCGCGGTCACGCGCAAAATCCGCGGCGGAGATGCGGTGCAACGTGTGACTGGCGCCCAGACTTTGCGCGACTTCGCTTGCAAGTGCCGCCTCGTCGTGGACCGTGCCTGAGTATTCTTCAAAACCCAGTGTCAGCGTGCGCAGCGTGCCCAGGCTTGCTGCGCACGCCGCAATCATCGTGGAATCGAGCCCGGATGACAGAAACACCCCGACCGGCACATCGGACACCATGTGCGCGGCAACGCTGTCATGCACGGCCGCGGCAATCTGTCGGAGCGCTGCATCGGTGTCGTCCGGTCCGGCCCTGGCAACATTGCGCAATCCCAGCGTCGGGTTGTTGTAGCAAACCGGTTCTCCCACCACACCGTCCGCAACGAGCATCCAGTGTCCGGCAGGTACGGCGCGTATGCCGCGATATAAGGTATAGGGGTCCGGAACGGAGCCCCACAACAAGAAACCTGCGTGACCGGCCGGTTCCGGCCGGGTATCGACCTGTCCGGCGAGCAGCGCCTTGACCTGGGAAGCGAAACGCAGTGTCTTGCCATCGTCGGCGATATAGAGCGGCTTGACGCCGAGCGGGCCGCGGGCGAGAAACATCTGCCGCTTGCGCGCATCCCAGATCGCGAAACCGAACATGCCGCGCAACATGTTCATCATCCCCGGTCCCAAGTGGCCATACAGCTTGAGCAGCACCTCGGTATCGGAATGCGAGCGGGTGACGATCCCGTCACGGTTCAACTGCTCGCGCAACATCGCATGATTGTAGATCTCGCCGTTGAAAACGATCCAGTTGCCGGTTTCCGGGTCGTGCATCGGCTG
>DATKAK010000106.1:0-30095 GCA_035498295.1 Gallionella sp.
GTCAATACGGTTTGCCCGCTTTTGTCTGCGAACAGCCAAAACCTATCTGCTGACATAGCGATGAAGGACTTGTTTCATCAAAACGTCACATTTCCCGTCTAATCTGATGCCGTGAAAGTCCGTTCAATTTTCCTTTCCGACATTCACCTCGGTACGCGAGGTTGCCAGGCAGATCGGCTCCTTGATTTTTTGAGAGAATTTGAAAGTGAGCATCTCTTTCTGATTGGCGACATCATCGACTTCTGGGCCATGGGACGCAGCATACAGTGGTCGGCGAAGCAGAACACGGTGGTGCAGAAGATCCTGCGCCGCGCCCGGCACGGAGAAAAGGTCGTCTTTATCCCCGGAAATCATGACGAAGCCTTGCGAGAGTATGACGGCACCTTGTTCGGGGACATTTTGATCGCATTCGAATGGCTGCATGTTACCGCTGACGGAAAGCGTTTGCTGCTTACCCACGGCGACCAGTTTGACCAGGTGACTAGACACCACCGCTGGCTGGCGGTTTTGGGAGACATGGGCTACGACCTGCTCGTCAGGCTGAACGGCTGGTTGTCATGGTGGCGGCGCACCTTGCGCATCAGGGGCTACTGGTCTCTTGCAGGATACGCCAAGCGCAAGGTCAAATCCGCAGTCACTTTCATCTTTGATTTCGAAGATTCCGTCATTCGCTCTGTTCTCGACCGGGGGCTGAATGGAGTGGTATGCGGGCATATCCACAGCGCAGCCATCAAGGAAGTCGACGGTCTCTTGTATATCAACTGCGGAGACTGGGTGGATAGCTGCACTGCCATAGTCGAACATCTCGACGGCAGACTGGAACTGATCGAATGCAGGAACGATCCCAAAGCGGTGCTCGAATATGCCGTGTAACTGCAAAATGCCGGATTTGTTCCAAATTTCAGCATCAAAGCGGCGGCCCGCTTTGGAAACTGGAAAGGCAAATAAAAATGGAAAGAAAACTTGGCGAATTTCTGCCTTGTTCTGAATGATATTATTTTTATATCAATTATTAATAAAGGGTATTATTTTATCCACAAAAACTGTGGATAACTTTGTGGATGATTTAAATCGCATGCTATCCAATAGGGCGAAAAACAAGGATTTCCTTTGCGTTGCCTATTTTTTGGCAGATTAAAATACTTATTTTACTCAATACATTATCGTAAGTTAAGGATCGCTGTAAAGACCAACGTTGCGCAAAGCCGCATGCTTGCTTGGATAGTGAATAAATTTGGTTTGTCAATAATATTTTTCAACTTTTTTGAAGAATATCGCTTTTGGCTGATCGCCGCTCGATTGGCGGCAATCATTCCTTGAACCGCATTTAACGAACGCCGCCGTATGGAGGCGCGAATTCGTAACGCATGGCGAACATATCAGAAGATCCCGGTCATCATGGTTGTCCGGCAACTGAAGATGTTCATCCAAGGCTGGTTCTTGATTCTCATGCGATCGATAGATCGAATAATGACATGATATAATCCAACCTCGGAAAGTGATTGGAAGCAACATACCTGCGCCGCATCCCGTTAATTTCATGACGACCAACCGTTCCCATGAACTTTATCTGCAGCTTGCGGGTCATACACGCGTCGTGAAATTGACGAAATAACATCTAGGAGGCTTACATGGAACAACAATATATACCCGCAACGCAGATCGGCGCAGTCGCGACCGAGCAAAACAAGGTGCTGCGCAACACTTACATGATGCTGGCGCTCACCATGATCCCGACGGTGATCGGCGCTTTGCTGGGCATGTCCACCAACTTCTCCTTCATGGCCCAGCATCCGGTCGTGTTCTCGCTGATGATGTTCGGCGCGATGATGGGTTTGATGTTCGGCGTTGCCGCCATGCGCAACAGTGTTTGGGGTATCGCGTTGCTGCTGGCGTTCACCTTTGTCGCCGGTTTTTTCCTCGGTCCGATCCTGCAAGTCGCACTGCACCTGAAAAACGGCGCACAACTGGTGGGCATGGCTGCGGGCGGGACCGGGATCATCTTCTTCAGCCTGGCTACGCTGGCAACCGTAACCAAACGCGATTTCAGCTTTATGGGCAAATTCCTGTTCATCGGGGTGATCCTGCTGATCATCGCCTCGCTCGCCAATATCTTTTTCCAGGTTCCCGCGCTGGCACTGACCATCTCCGCGATCGCGGTATTGATCTTCTCGGCTTACATCCTGTTTGACGTCAGCCAGATCGTGCAAGGCGGCCAGACCAACTACGTGATGGCGACGATGGGCCTGTATCTGGATATCTACAACATCTTCATCAACCTGTTGAGCCTGCTGATGGCGTTTAGCGGCGACCGGGATTGAAGCGCGCAGTTCGCGGCACGAAAAGGGGACTGGTCAGTCCCCTTTTTCTTACCTGAATACACACTCAATGACGGGCGATGGAAAAACCAAAGTTAAGGATAATCCATAACATGGCGCGCTCAGGAGGCACGCTCATATCAAAGTGCCTCGGGTGCATGCAGGGAACCGTACTGCTCAGCGAGATACATCCTCTTGCCTGGCAGAATTTCAACCCGGTCATGCAAGCGCAAACTTGGTTCGGGCTGCTGACGCCCGCAGACATGGCCGAGCTGGAACAGCAACCCACAACATTTGGCGATGCCATCGCGTTAATCGAGCAGCGCAGCAGAGACCGGGGAGACAAGCTGATCTTGCGAGACTGGAATCATCTTGATTACACCGGCTATCCGTTCATCTCCTCGCCTGGCTATCAACCGTTGCTGTTCATGGAATTGGAGGGACACTTCGACATCATCCGGCTGTCGATCGCGCGCGACCCCGTTGCCCAGTGGCTGAGTTTAACGCAGTTCCTGATGACTTCTAATATGCTCAAACAGGAACCGCCTGACCTTGACAAATTCCTCCTCGGTTACCGGAAATATGCCGAATTGTGCGTGGAAACCGGGTTCATTCGCTATGAGGACTTTCTTCGAAAACCGGAAGAAACGATGCGCCAGTCCTGTGACCGCCTGAAAATATTCTTCGACCCGGAATTCATCGATCATTGGCACGAATACAAGACGATTACCGGAGATGTCATCGGCACACGCGGCGGGAACGAAATCAAGCCGCTTCCCCCTCCTTCCGTTCAGCCTGGCTTGAAGGAGAAATTCCTGGCCAATGCCGATTATCATCGGGCGATAGAATTGCTTGGATATGATCCGGTCTGTTAGCGGGATATTCAACCGGTCCGCTGGATGGCTTGCGAAGGTTAATCCGGCGCAAGAACAATAACGGCGGCCGATAGGCCGCCTTTTAATTTTGTATCGTACAAGGGCTCCTTATGCGTCCGCCGGTTTTTTCACATCGGTCTTGATCCCGCTCGCGGGACCGTCCGCCGCCATATGTTCGTATTGTGCATAGCGCTTCCGCAGTTCATTATCATAGTATGCCTGCACTTCTGCGCCTTCTTCATCCATCTCGCGCAGCAGGCCGCGGAAGCGCGGTTCGTTCCTGATGAACTCGTGATAGGACACCGAGGGCTTTGGCGAATCCAGCAATAGCGGATTCAGCCCTTCTTGTTCGCGCCGCGGATCGTAGCGGAACAGCGGCCAGTGGCCGGTCTTGACTGCCAGTTCCTGTTGCTGGTGTTGATGGCTGAGGTCGTAGCCGTGCTCGCCGCAGGGACTGTACGCAATGATGAGCGACGGCCCTTCGTAGGATTCGGCCTCGAGGAATACTCTCAGCGTATGCGTGTCCTTTGCGCCGTAGGCGACGTGCGCGACATAGACATTCCCGTAGCTCATCGCGATCTGGGCAAGGTCCTTCTTGCCGGTATGCTTGCCGCCGGCCGCGAATTTCGCGATTGCGCCGCGCGGCGTGGCCTTGGACATCTGCCCGCCGGTGTTCGAATAGACCTCGGTATCGAGCACCAGGATATTGACGTTGCGCCCGCTCGCGATGACATGGTCTAGGCCGCCGAAGCCGATGTCGTAGGCCCAGCCATCGCCACCCATGATCCATACGCTCTTCTTCACCAGATACTCGGCCAGGCTTTCCAGCTGGCGCGCTTCCGCGGCATCGATGGCCGCCAGCCTGTCGCGCAATGCCGCGACCCGTTCGCGCTGTTGAAAGATGCCCGCCTCGGTGGTCTGGTCGGCCATCAGTATCGTTTCCGCCAGGGCTTCGCCGACCCTGTCCTGCAATTGCCGCAACAGTTCGCCCGCCTGTTCGGCATGCTTGTCGATGCTGACACGGAATCCCAGGCCGAATTCGGCATTGTCCTCGAACAGCGAGTTGCTCCACGCCGGTCCGCGTCCGTCGCCGTTCTTGCAATACGGCGTGGTGGGGAGATTGCCCCCGTAGATGGACGAGCAGCCGGTCGCGTTGGCCACTACCATGCGGTCGCCGAACAATTGGCTGGCCAGGCGGATATAAGATGTTTCGCCGCAGCCGACGCAGGCCGAGGGGAATTCGAACAGCGGCTGCATCATCATCGCGCCTTTGATCGTGCCGGTTTTCAATCGGGTGCGGTCGTACTCGGGCAGCTTGAGGAAGAAAGCGAAGTTCTCGCGTTCCTGTTCGCGCAGCGGCATCATCGGCCGCATTTCCAGCGCCTTGTGTCCGTCGGCCTTGGAGATCGCCGGACAGATGTCCACGCACAATGTGCAACCGGTGCAGTCCTCGGGCGCGACCTGATAGCTGATGTGCAGACCCTGCTCGAAGTCCTTGCCCTTGACCTGCACATGCTTGAAGGTTGGCGGCGCGTTCTTCGCCATGTCAGCCGAAAACAGCTTGCTGCGGATCGCCGAGTGCGGGCAGACGAATGGGCACTTGCCGCAGTGGATGCACAGCTCCTCATCCCATACCGGGATCTCCTGGGCCAGATTGCGCTTGTCCCACATCGCGGTGCCGGAGGGCCAGGTGCCATCGTTCGGCAACGCGCTCACCGGCAGGCGGTCGCCGCGCCCGGACATGATCTCGGCGGTGACCTTGCGCACGAATTCCGGCGCGAAGGCCGGCACGGCTTCCGGCATGTCGTGGGTGCTGCTGACCGTGTCGGGGATATCCACCTTGCGCAGGTTGGCGATGGTCTCGTCGATCGCCTTCCAGTTGGCTTCGACCACCGCTTGGCCTTTCTTGCTGTAGGATTTCTTGGCGGCGAGCTTGATCTTGTCGATCGCGACATCGCGCGGCAGCACCCCGGATATCGCAAAGAAGCAGGTCTGCATGATGGTGTTGATGCGGTTGCCCATGCCGGTTTGCCTGGCGATCGCATAGGCATCGATCACATAGCATTCGATTTTCTTGTCGATGATCTGCTGTTGCATCCTGCGTGTCAGGGATTGCCATACCCGGTCCGGCGGGGTTGCCGTGTTGACCAGGAACACCGCGCGTGCGGCGGCATGGTCCAGCATCTCGTAGCGGTCCAGGAAAACCGGCTGGTGGCAGCCGATGAAGTTCGCCTCGTTGTTGGCTATCAGGTAGGGCGAATGGATCGGTTTGGGCGAGAAACGCAGATGCGAGATGGTCGCAGCGCCCGCCTTCTTCGAATCGTATACGAAATATCCCTGGCCGTAGAGATCGGTTTCCTCGCCCATGATCTTGATGGTGTTCTTGTTGGCGCCGACCGTGCCGTCCGAGCCCAGGCCGTAGAACATGCAGCGCATCACGCCCTGGCCGGAGTCGGTGCGGAAATGCTCATCCCACTGCAGGCTGGAGTGGCAGAGGTCGTCGTGGATGCCGATCGTGAAATGGTTCTTCGGCTGATTCTTCTTCAGTTCGTCGAACACGCCCCTGACCATACCCGGCGTGAACTCTTTGGAAGACAATCCATAGCGTCCACCCACCACGCGCGGCATACCCGAGAAGTTGCTGGCGCCGCTCATACGGGCTGCGCTGATCGCCGCGACCACATCTTTGTAGAGCGGCTCGCCGTCCGCGCCCGGCTCCTTGGTCCTGTCCAATACGGCGATGCATGTTGCCGTGGCGGGAATGACCTTGAGCAATTCGTCCGCCGCGAACGGGCGGAACAGGCGCACTTTCACTACGCCGGTTTTTTCGCCATGATGATTGAGATGGTCGACGACTTCTTCCACGGCTTCGGCGCCGGAACCCATCAGCACGATCACGCGCTCGGCATCCGGCGCGCCGGCGTATTCATAGATGCGGTACTGGCGTCCGGTCAACCCGGCGAATTTGTCCATGGTGCGCTGCACGATCCAGGGCATGCGCTCGTAGTACGGATTGACCGACTCGCGCGCCTGGAAATACACATCCGGGTTCTGCGAAGTGCCGCGTATGAACGGATGATCGGGGTTCAGCGCGCGGGCCCGATGCGCGAACACCAGCTCGTCGTCTATCATCGCGCGCACTACGTCGTCCGGCACCTGTTCGATCTTGGCGACTTCGTGCGAGGTGCGGAAGCCGTCGAAAAAATGCAGGATCGGCAGGCGCGCTTCCAGCGTCGCCGCCTGCGCGATCAGCGCGATGTCCATCGCCTCCTGCACCGAATTGGAGGCCAGCATTGCAAAGCCGGTGGCACGCGCGGCCATCACGTCGCCGTGGTCGCCGAAGATCGACAGGCCCTGAGCGGCAAGCGAGCGCGAGGCGACATGCATCACGAATGGCGTGAGCTCGCCGGCGATCTTGTACATGTTGGGGATCATCAGCAGCAAACCCTGCGACGCGGTGAAGGTGGTAGTCAGAGAACCGGTCTGCAGGGCGCCGTGTATCGCGCCGGCCGCGCCGCCTTCGCTCTGCATTTCGACGACCTCCGGAACCGTGCCCCAAAGATTCTTGATGCCCTGGGACGACCAGGCATCGGCATATTCGCCCATCGGAGAGGAGGGCGTGATCGGGTAGATCGCAATCACCTCGTTGGTCAGGTGGGCGATATGGGCGGCGGCCTCGTTGCCGTCGATGGTCACCCTGCGTGCGTTGGACATCGGACACCTCCGCGGTACGGTTGCCTGCAAATAAATCACAGTCAGCGTATACCGATTCATCTTCCTCTGTCTGGAGTATCGCCTCCGATTCGAATCGCGATTTGTCGATCTATCGGAACGAAGCGGTGGTCTCGAAAGTCAATTTGCAATACAACTGGAAATACCGAGATTTGGGCGATAAGTCCATAGATATTCAGTTGATAAACTAACCGCTATCCATTCCTTTGACCATAGGTGCAACGCTGATTGTCATGTCGGGCTTTGTCCTACAATGGCGAGAGCCGGATGCTCCAGATCAAGAGCGCGCAGTTTGGATATCCCTCAAGCCTGACCTGCCTCGTACCATCCCCTGCTTGAATTGACCACGCGCACCACCAGCAACATCACCGGCACCTCGATGAGCACGCCCACTACGGTCGCCAGCGCAGCGCCCGACTGGAATCCAAACAGGCTGATGGCGGCCGCAACCGCGAGTTCAAAGAAATTGGAAGCGCCAATCAACGCCGACGGACAGGCGATGCTGTGCTTCTCGCCAACCACCCGGTTCAGCCAGTAGGCAAGCGCGGAGTTGAAAAATACCTGAATCAGGATGGGCACCGCCAACAGCGCAATAATCAACGGCTGTTCGATGATGGCTTTGCCCTGAAAGGCGAACAGGAGTATCAGGGTCGCGAGCAGCGCCGTCGTCGACCAGGGGCCTATCCTGTCCATGATCGCGTCAAAGTGCGACTGGCCTTTGCCGATGAGACTCCTGCGCCACAATTGCGCCAGGATGACCGGTATCACGATATACAGCACAACCGAAGCAATCAGCGTATCCCAGGGCACATGAATACTGGAAATGCCCAGAAGCAAGGCGACGATGGGGGCAAAGGCAAAAACCATGATCGTATCGTTGAGCGCCACCTGCGAGAGCGTGAACAGCGGGTCACCATTGGAAAGCCGGCTCCAGACGAACACCATCGCCGTGCAGGGAGCGGCAGCAAGCAGGATCAGACCGGCGATATAGCCGTCCAGTTGGTCCGCCGGCAGCCAGTGGGCAAACAGGTTGCGCACAAACAGCCAGCCCAGGAATGCCATCGAGAATGGCTTGATCAGCCAGTTCACGAACAGGGTCACGCCGATGCCGCGCACATGCTGCCTGACCTCGTGCAGTGCGCCGAAGTCGACCTTGACCAGCATCGGAATGATCATCACCCAGATCAACAGCCCAACGGGCAGGTTGACCCGTGCGATTTCCATCCTCCCTACGGCTTCAAATACGGCCGGTGCCGCTTGTCCAAGGGCGATCCCCGCCACAATACAGAGGAACACCCAGACGGTCAGATAACGCTCGAACAGACTCATCGGCGCACCGGTCCCGGTTTTTGCAGCGATTTCACACTGGGCACTCATGTGGATTTAAACTCCGAGCGCATTCCGTACGGCCGGCAACAGGCGGGCTTTGATGTCGTCACGTACTTTCACAAAGCTTTCCAGCGGCTCTCCATGTGGGTCGTGGAATGGAAGGTGGATCTGCGGCACGGGGCGCGGAAAGACCGGGCAAACTTCTTTGGCATTGTCGCAGACCGTCACCACCAGATCGAAGGGCTCGTTCATCAGAACATCTACATCCTTGGGATACAGTCCGTCGGTTGGAAGGCCGGCAAGTTTTAGCGCCTGAATGGCGCCGTCGGCAACCTTGGGCTGCGGACGCGTGCCTGCCGACAAAGTTTGCACCTTGCCGGCGAGGTCATGATTAAGGATGGCTTCGGCCATCTGGGAACGGCATGAGTTGCCGGTGCATAGAACAAGTACGGTTTTGAGATCAGCCATGAATATATCTTTAAAATAGTTGGTAGAGCCTGGCTTATTGCCCCTGCTCACGCAGGCGACCGATGGTATCCAATTCCTTCTTGAGTGCCATTGCGTCGATTTTCTTGAATGGCAGGCTGAGGAATATGGAGATGCGCCGGTTGAGTTGCGCGAAGGCTTTGGTGAATGCCTGGCGTTTATGTTCTTCGCTTCCTTCCACAGCGGCTGGATCTTCTATCCCCCAGTGAGCTGTCATGGGTTGTCCTGGCCAGACCGGGCACATTTCTCCAGCAGCCCTGTCGCAGACCGTAAAAACGAAATCAAGCCGCGGCGCTTCCTCTTTAGCGAACTCTTCCCAATTCTTGCTGCGCAGTTCCTCGACGGGAAGGCTCGCACGCTGCAATTGCTCAATAGCGTAGGGGTTGACCCGGCCGACGGGATGGCTGCCGGCGCTATATGCGCGAAAGCGGCCTTTGCCAAGATGGTTGAGTACGGCCTCGGCCATGATGCTCCGCGCCGAATTGCCGGTGCAGAGAAACAATACGTTGTATATCCTGTCCCTCACGGATGCTTCCTTCAAATGGCTTTCCTGACAAGTCTTCGGCGCTTACCGGTGGAATTGACCGCTGCCGTCTTGGGCAGGCAGGCTACTCCCAGGCAGCAATTCTCGGCCAGGAAGGCGATCAGATCATCCATCGCCGCGTAATTCGCGGAGTAGAAGATGAAACGGCTCTCCTGACGGGAATTGACCAGCCCCGCCCGGGCCAAATGCGCTACATGAAAGGACAGCGTGGCCGGGGCGAGGTCAAGCGCCCCGGCAATCGCAGTGGCGTTCAGCCCCTCTTCGCCCGCTTCGACCAACAACCTGAAAATCCGTAATCTGGTTTCCTGGGCGAGCGCAGCCAGTTTGTCGACAGCCGGTTTAATATCGGTCATCTTATATTTCCATTATTACGGAATTATTAAAATATTCCGGCGAATTTCGCCACCCTGTCAAAAAAATATGCTGCCGGAGATTATCGTTTTATGACTTGATCCGATTTTGGCGCATGGGGTATCGGGAATATTCTCGAATGACTGCGCCGGATCCGCGGCATCGGCAGGCTTCGCGGCACGCCGAATGTCACGCGCGCTTGCTCAAATAAACGTGGGTCGCACGTTCTCCCGCAACGTGTTTCACGCATTCATAACCCAGGTCCCGCATATTGATGTCCTGAAAAAGATGTTCTCCGGAACCGAGCAACACAGGTTGTATGGCGAGATGCAATTCATCGATCAGGGAGGCACTCAGATATTGCCGGATCGTCGATACCCCTCCGCCGAGGCGGATATCGCGGCCCGCCGCTGCAGCGGTCGCCTGCTCCAAAGCTGCGTGTATGCCTTCCGTGACAAAGTGAAATTCGGTTCCGCCCGCCATCCTGAGCGGCGTCCGAGGGTGATGGGTCAGCACGAATACGGGAGTATGATACGGCGGCTCATCTCCCCACCATCCCTTCCAGCTGTCGTCCGGCCACGGGCCCCGCACAGGACCGAACATGTTGCGCCCGAGTATCCATGCACCTATTCCGGCAAATCCCTGCTCCGCAATCCCGTTATCGATGCCAGTCTCTCCGTCCCCATCTCCCGCTCCGTGCATCTTGCGCCATACGCGCGTGTGGAAGAACCACTCCATCAACTCGGGGCCTCCGACACCGAGCGGATTCTGGAGGTCCTGGTTCGGCCCGGCACCGTAGCCGTCGACGGATATTGCAAAGCTTCGGACCAGGAGTTTCGACATTACCTTCCTCTCGGGCGTTTAACACACCTAACTGCCGGTGCGATTAAGGATATTGCTGCGCGATTATCCGGATAAACAGGGGCGAGTTCAATCGGCCAGAGGCCATTGCGGGTTCCATGCGATTTCCCATAGATGCCGATCCGGGTCCTGGAAGTAACCCGCATAACCTCCCCAAAAGGTATCCTGGGCCGGCTTTACGATGATCGCCCCCGCTACCTTGGCTTGCTCCATGACCGCATCGACCTCCGATCTGGAAGAAACGTTGTGTCCCAGGGAAAAATCGGTGGAACCTGGCTTGTCCTCAGGGAGCCCTGAATCCTGTGCAAGGCTCTTGCGTGGCCAGAGAGCGAGCTTGAGCCCCGCCTGCAGATCAAAGAAGGCAACCGCACCATACTCGAATTCTTTTCCGATGATCCCTTCTGTCTTCAGCCCGAGTCCGTTGCGGTAAAACTCGAGCGATCGATCAAGATCATCTACGCAGAGCGTAATGAGCGTTACACGGGGTTTCATGCAAGGCACTCCAATCAGGCATCGCAAAATTCAGCGAACCTATTTAATCATATTGCGGCTGATCTTTGGCTGATAAATTTAAAGCCGTATTTTCACAAACCCAAGCTCCGTCCTTGTGACGCGGTTATTGCAAGACCGGCCAGTCACATCGCTAACTGAGCGGCAATCAAACGATCCAAAAGCGGATACTGGTGAAATGCTGCGCACGAAACAGGGCAGATACTCGACTGCGCGGGCATGAAATGCATGCTAAAGAACCGGGTGGGAGCGGGTTGCGGGAAAAGGGATTACTCCTTGATGCAAGCGCTATTCCATAGCTGCTTTTCCACCGAATCAGGCGGGACGGTTTCCCAAGGTGGGGAGGGGAAATTAGCCGAATAAACCATTTCGATAGTGGCCATGTTCCCTGTGTACACGGATAGGGAAAGTACTCTGCTCAGCCTTGCATCGCAGTCGAACTCGATCTGAAGTTGCGAGGAACGAAATTTCCAGTTTGCGCCCTTGAACTCCTGCGGTGTATCGAAATCCATCAATTCCCACACGGTTACTTTCTGTCCTTGTTTTTGGAAGGACTGAAAATCCAGATAGTAAGTCACATCATGTTCGCGGCCCGATCCTATCGAAGTCCACTCGTGACCTGCTCGAGTTCCTTTCGCCATAACGCAAGTGCTCACGAGAGCAAGCATCAGAGCTGGAAGAAGTTTATTGATGGGCTGCCTCGGTGTATGGTTGGATGCGGATTTGCTCGAACTTGCAACAGCGACCGCTACTGTTTCTTCATGGTTCCATTTATGAAGGTAAAGTCGGCGCCAATCAGGCGGGAAATAAAGCCTATCAAAGAAGTGACATCCGTGGGCGAAGAATTAACCGTGATAATTTGACTGTCTTTGGGTACAAGTTCCATGGCCCTTTTCTGGGTATCTCCGCCGGGAATCTGAAGAAACAGAATATTGAAATTTTCTGCGTGAGCGGAGAAGGTGTCATTCGTGGTCCGAAGGCCGGAACAGGCTGTCAGATTAATCAAGGCTGTGATGAATACGATTTTCTTGAGCATAATTCGAGTCTCCTGAATTGACATCCATTCGTCCGATGATCGATTTCAGTTTAGCCAATTTCGTTAACGCAGGCAACCGGCCGGCGCGGGCGGAGGCAGGACACATGGAAGTTCTGCGATTGGCATGATCCGGATTCTCAGATCGTCGTTGCAATGCTCGCAAGGCACCCCCCGCGACTTCCGGCCGCTTATTTCTCCAATTTGATCAAAACCGTGACCCCGACCAAACGGGTATCGATCACCGGGTTCTTGCCCAGATTGAAATGTTGGATGCCCAGGCGAACCACGCTTTTGCCGCCCTGATATTCGACGCCCGCACCATAAGTCCAATCGGCATTGGATACATTCGTGGATGAATAGATGAGATCCGCTCCGGCCTTGCCATACAGATTGATGCCGCTGCCAAACAATGGCAAATAAACCGCCATTGAATAATCGATCATGCCGCTTGCGGAATACTTCCCGGTCTTGCCGAAGATGCCGCCTTGCACTTCATAGCCGTAATACTGATTCGGTCTTGCGGAAATCAGGGCCGTCAAACCCGGCGACGAACTATTCTCGCCATTTTCACCGTACTGTACCGCGCCCAGCGTAAAGCCGACGTAGTCTTCCAGCGCGGCGGCGTTCATCGCGAAGCCGACGCCGCAACAAGCAAGCATGGCCAAGGCAGCCTTTTTCATGGTTCTTTCTTGTGAATGGCCAGCAAGATGCTGAAAACAATGGAACAGGCCTTGTTATGGGATCTGCCGGGCACGATTATATCCATGGGGTCAAGAACGGAATCCGTATATTTTATAGAGGGTGCGGACAGCATATTACCATTCGTATCGCGATATGGAGGTCTGCAGAGGATGCTGAAACGTTCCCGTCATATCTGCGAGCAGATAATTTCAAACTTATAATTTGAATCGCTGCTCGCGAACCAGATCCAGGCGGCCATCTGCTTGTGAAGAATTGCGGTCGTTCAAGATTCATTAAGGTGGATATCAAAGTCGGCGGACACGCGCGATATTTGCACGCTGTACTCCATCCGGCCGGACAATACTGGTATGCTAGCGATTGAATGCGGCGAGAGGTCAAGTCCAATAAGAGATACAAGATGACGGGTCATTATTCGATGCAATTCGTCCGCCTTCAATTTTCCCGGTAAATTTCCAGTAAAAATGACAATGGCAAACAGTTCCGGCGCAAGCCGGTATTACCTTGGCTTGAGCCTGGTAGCGTTAACGACGCTGTCCATTCAGATTGCAATAACGCGTCTGATGTCGCTCGTTACCTGGTACCATCTGGCGTTCTTTTCAATAACACTTTGCATGCTCGGCATGACTGCCGGGGCGGTTCGGGTGTACATAAAGCCGATTCCGGAATTAAATTCAATCGCACTCGAATGTCTGGGGTTCGGCCTGACGGCGGCAATCTCCGTTCTGGTGATTTGCAACGTTCCGCTGCAACTGTTCAACGAGGATTTTACGTTCTCGCCCTATTTTATTGGCGCAACAATCTTATTGATGGCGCCTTTCTATTTTTCGGGTGCGATCGTCGCGCAAATATTGTCGCAGCCGGAACTGCCTGCCGGTCGGCTCTATGGCTCGGATCTTTTTGGGGCGTCATTCGGATGCATTGTCGTCCTGGTTGCAATGACGGTCATCGACGTGCCGAGCTTGATGCTGATGCTCGGAGGGGTCGCGGCATTGGCCGGCGTTGTATTTGACCCGCATTCAAAATTGATAAAGCTTGTCGGCGGTGTTCTTGTCCTGGCTGCAGTCGTGAACGCAGCGATGCCGGAACCCTGGCTCCATGCCCGTTTTTCCAAGGGGGGAAGACTGCCGCGCGCATCGATTGTTGATGTATCAAAGTGGAACTCGTTTTCCCATGTTTTGATTCTTAAGCCGACGGAAAGGATGCCTTTCTACTGGGGCAAGTCGCCCAATGCAATTGACACAGGGAAAATCGAATCATCCTGGATGGCGATTGACGGGCTCGCGGGAACTCCAATGTTCAGGTATTCATCAAACGGCGACGTGGCGTTTCTCAAGTATGACGTGACCAATGTGGCTCAATTTCTCCGTCCTTTCGGTCACTCCGCCGTGATCGGCGTCGGTGGCGGGCGGGATGTGCAGAGTGCGCTCCTTTTCGGCCACGAGAAAGTAACGGCGGTCGAGGTCAATCCGATCATCGTCAACGCCCACAAGACCAGATATGCCTCCTTCGCCGGGATTGCCGGCAACCCCGCGGTCAATCTTGTGATCGATGACGGCCGTTCCTACATGGCCCGATCAAATGAAAGATTCGCCCTGCTTCAGATGAGCATGGTCGACACCTGGGCTGCCACCGGAGCCGGCGCATTTTCCTTGAGCGAGAATGGCCTTTATACCGTGGAAGGGTGGAAGATATTCCTGAAGCGCCTGGACGATACCGGCATACTGACTGTTTCGCGATGGCACAACCCATCGAATCTTGGCGAGACAGCGAGGTTGGTTTCTGTCGCGATGATGTCTTTGTTCGAGTCGGGGGTTGCAGATCCTGCCGCGCATTTGGCAATGGTGACCTCGGGAAAAATTTCGACCTTGATTGCCTGCAAGAGTCCCTTGTCTGAACAGGATGTTGCCACACTCCGCCAGGTTGTCGACGATTACAACTATACGATGGCGTTTGCACCCGGCATAGAGTCATCCAACCCCATATTGCGCAACATGCTGTCGACCAGGAACAGTGGTGAACTTGTCAGATTCGCCGGGACAGTTGACCTCCCATACAACATTCTTCCTTCGACAGACGACTCGCCATTCTTCTTCAATATGCTGAAGGCCGGAAGCGTTTTTGACGGAATGTCAGCGGTAAGGCAATCGGGGTCACTGAGAAATACGGTCGGGGGCGTTCTGTCCGGTAACCTCCTCGCGGAATTCACTCTGATCGCATTGATTGCCATTTCCGTTTTCCTGGCTTTGCTTACTGCCATTGTGCCACTGTTGGTTGCGAAGCGAACCGCTGAGCTCAAGCAGGCGGGATTCCTTCCCTCTGCGCTGTTGTTTTCCATGATCGGCCTCGGATTCATGTTCGTCGAGATCGGGATGATGGAGCGGCTTTCAACTTTCCTTGGTTATCCGATCTATGCCCTGGCCATTCTGTTGTTCGCCATCATCTTGTCGACCGGTATCGGATCCTTCGTCTCGGACCGGTTGAGTCTTCAGACGATCCGCAAGGTGGTCGCATGCATCATCCCGATGCTGATCGCATTGCCTTACATGCTGGCTTCGATCATTCAGGCAATGGAATCATCCGGGCTGGCTGCGAGGATCGCGGTTTCCATTCTGTTCATCGTGCCGTTTGGACTGGTCATGGGCATGTTTTTCCCGACCGGGCTGAAGCTGACGCGGAAGATGGGCTTCACCGATACGGCATGGTTCTGGGCGCTGAATGGCGTATTCGGAACGGTCGCATCAGGCGTCGCCGTATATATCTCGATTCATTTCGGGATTTCAACGACCATCTATTGTGCTGCCGTGTGCTACGTGATTGCGGTTGCGGCGATGTCAAAAATGTCCGAGCCTGTTCGCCGAGGTCATTTTGAATCCGTTCGGACCGTTTAATTTCAACACTCCATCTTCTTGCATCATGATAAACCGTTGCGCCGACCGGTTGAGAGCGCCATATCCAGCGCAAGTTCAGGTCGAAGATTTCAATAGTCAATCGCCCGGCGGCGACCGCTTTTTCTTCAGTTCAGTAATGCCTCAAATTGTTCGATCGGTACAGGCCGGCCGAACAGATACCCTTGGTATTGAGTGCAACCATTCTTCAGAAGGAGTCGCCGCTGCTCTTCAGTGTCCACCCCTTCGGCAATGACGTCCAACCCCAGGCTTCGCGCCATGGCTATGGTGGCACGCACTACCGCTTTATCGCTGTTATTCGTGGCTATATCGCTGACAAACGACTGATCGATCTTGAGCTGGTCGAGTGGCAGCCGTTTGAGGTATTGCAAGGATGAATAGCCGGTGCCGAAGTCGTCCAATGAGAACTGCACACCAATATCGCTCAAAGCATTCATGGTGGCAATTGTCACTTCTATGTTTTCCTGCAGCAGGCTTTCGGTCAATTCCAGTTTGAGCAGCCTCGATTTGATGGCATGGCGATGCACGGCGCCTCGCACTTGATCCACGAAATCAGCTTGGCGAAATTGCTTGGCACTTACATTCACAGCCAGAGTCAATTCACGAGTTCGAGCATTTTGCTCCCACGCCTTGATCTGTGCACAGGCCGTCTCCAGCACCCAAAGGCCGACGGGGAGAATCAGACCGGTTTCTTCGGCCAGCGGTATGAATTGGGCAGGCAGTACCAGGCCGCGTGCAGGGTGTAACCAGCGGATCAGTGCCTCCGCACCCAATGGACGAAGCGAATTGTCTACCTGGATCTGGTAATGCAGATGAAATTGCTGGAACTCGATTGCGTTGTGCAATTCTCCTTCCAAGGAGACACGTGCAGAGATGTTCTCCTGCATCTGCCGGTCGAAGAAGCGCAGGGTATTGCGTCCGGCTTTCTTGGCCTGATACATGGCAATGTCTGCTTGTTTCATCAGGTCATCCGTCTTCTGTTGATTTCCGCTAAACAGAGTGACCCCGATGCTGGCGGTGCAGCGATATAAATGTTTGCCAAGTTGATAAGATTCACTGAGGGTGGCGAGAATTTTCTCGCCAATCGATTCAGTCTGGGCTGCAGCTTCGATGGGTTGCTCACTCAGGTCAGACAGCATCACCACGAATTCATCACCACCGAGACGGGCCACCGTATCGCCATTTCTTATGCAGGACTCCAGTCGTTGTTTGACTTGTTGCAGCAGTGTGTCCCCGATGTCATGCCCAAGCGTATCGTTGAGATTCTTGAAATTGTCCAGGTCGATAAACAGGAGCGCACCTTCCCTGCCACTGCGGGCGCTGGAAGCCAATGCTTGCTTGAGCCGGTCAAGCAGAAGCCGTCGGTTGGGCAACTGGGTCAGGGGGTCGTAGAAGGCCAGATGCTCGATCTCATTTTCAGCTATTTTTCTTTCGGTGATGTCTTGTATAACGGCCACAAAATTGGTCACCTTGCCCTCGGCATTACGAACCGCAGCCGCAGAGAGATCCACCCACAGAATGTTGCCGTGATTCGCCATATAACGCTTCGTCATGTGATAGTGGTTTCGAGTACCGGCAAGAATCTCGTCGAAGTAGACCTTCTCCAGTTTAAAGTCGTCAGGATGAGTGAAATCAGCGAAATTCATCTGCATTAGCGATTCAGCGTCATATCCCAGCATGGTCCGGAAGGTATCGTTGAAACTGGTTACCCTTCCGCTCATATCGGTCGAGGCAATGCCGGTATGAACATTCTCGAATATGCTGCGCATCCATTTTTCGCTCTGTTTCAGAGCTGACAGGGCTTCTTCTCGTGCGGTATCGTCATAGTGAGCCGCTACCCAGACCTTCCCGAGTTCCGGATGGTCAAAAGTCGCAATGCTGACATGGCACCAGAAAACAGTTCCATTCTTTCTGATGTTCTTCACCTCACCATCCCACACTCCGGATCTTTCAAGCTCTTGATTGATTCTGTTTGCCATCGCCTCAGGACTGATCTCTGATGGGGCATTCAAGATACTTACATGTTTGCCGATGAGTTCGGCAGGCTGATAGCCGAACATGCGTTCAAACCGCGGATTGGTATAAACAATCAAACCGTCGCCGGGACGAACCAGGAAAATGCCTTCGGCAACACTGTTCAGTATTTCACTGTGAAATCGCAACAATTCCTCTGCTTTCTTGCGCTCGGTGATGTCTCGTACTATGCTGAAAATCACTCGTTGCCCGGCTAACTCAACCTCCCGGGTGCAAACCTCTACAGGCAGAACAGTGCCGTCTTTGCGAACCTGAGCCGATTGGTAAATCGAAAATCCTTCTTTCTGTACCGTTTCAAACCGGTAACCAAGCTTCGCGGCAAACTCGGGCAGAATGAAACTGCCGATATGCTTTCCCACCATCTCGGCGCTTGTATAGCCTAAGCGATCATGTGCGATAGGATTGATCTGCTTGATGAAGCCGTCCATATCGAGAATGAACATGGCATCAGCGGCCAGATCGAACAAGGTGCGAAAACCTTTATCATCAATCATCAACCAGTCCTCTTTTTTATGCATTTGCATCCGCTGTAGTGATAGGGAAAGCCTGAATTGGATTATGCCGGCAATAATTCCATTTAGATGTCCAAATCTGGAAGACGATGTTTGCTTGCCGGTATTGTCGAATGGCTGCCTGGATAAATTCTTTACTGGCTGCTTTTGGCGCGACCCGGAACCTCGAGTTTGTCGCATACCTACCGTCAACCAGACATGAATCGACTCAGTTCAGACACTTGATCGATATTCAACCATACGTTTGTTCAAGCGCATCGATAAACACCTCGGTCGGCTGCGCGCCTGAAATGCCGGATTTTTCATCGAATACGAAAAACGGAACTCCGGCGATGCCGAATTCCGCTGCGCGCGATTCATCCGCACGCACCGCACCAGCATAAGCGTCCCCCTCCAGTATTGCCAGTGCTTCCGCCTCGGGGATCCCGAAACCGGGAGCGAGCTTTGCCAGCGCGGCGCGGTCGCCCACCGGCAATGAATCGGCAAAATAGGCTCGCATGATGCACTCTGCGGCGCGGTCGCCAAGCTGCTTTGAAGCCGCAAAGTGCAGCAAACGATGCGCGTCGAAAGTGTTGCCGGGTCGCGCGTTGTCCAACCGGTATTCCAGACCGACTTCCCTGGCTTGAGCGGTAACACGCGCGTTCATCGCCGCCGCCTCCTGAAGGCTGACGCCATACTTGGTTGACAGCCGCTCGATCGAAGTTCCCGGATAGTGCCGCGGGGCGTTTGGGTCCAGTTCAAAACTGCGCCATATCACGCTTATGTTTTTGTGCGGACCGAACTGTTCAAGCGCTTTTTCAAAGCGCCGTTTGCCGATATAGCACCAGGGGCAGATCACATCCGACCAGATTTCGATTTGCATCCTGTTCTCCCGTGCCTCTTGTGCGAGCACCGTATCCGCATCGCGCGGCGATTAATGGCCTTCGGTGTAGGTGAAATCGGTGACGGTTCCGTTCTTGAGCGTGATCACCAGCGTCTTGTACTGGCGGGTAGACTCGACATCATCGCTGAAAAATCCGCCTTCTTCGATCCGGACACCGGTCGAGTAGGAATACCGCCATACTTCTATGGTTTCGGGAAGGTCGTTCTTCGCAAGCGGTCCGCCAAACATTTCGATTATTTCATCGCCGGTAGTCTTCCCTTTGACGATTCTGCTCACATTCTCGCTGGGGAAATCGAAGCCGTCATTGAAGGTTTTGCGGTAATAGGACAAGGAACAACCGCCTACCGCCAACATTACCAGAAAAACAACGGATATCTTCATTTGTTTCATCGTCATCGCAATATAAGCGGCTCGCGGCCGCCCGACCGGACGGCAAGGACCCAAGCACGGCGTGGCATGGACAAGACCGCAAGGCTGGCCGGAGTTACTGAAGGCGTCTCTCCGGCAGATAAGATATCACGAGCGGGCCGGGTGGTTCCCGCCCGGCCGCGATTTTCGGGATGCAACTGGCTTCGATCGATTCAATACACGAGCACATTCGTCGCCGCCACGCATTCCGCGACGAACGTCGCGGCGCCGACGATGGTGGCACCCTGAACCAGATCCTCCTTCGCGATCGTGCGCGATCCGACGCACGGACCGCATACATACATCTTGCCGCCGCCTTCGATATAGGTCTTCAGCAGATCCTTGAGCGGCGGGAAGCCCGAAGCCGCCACATGGTCGGCCATGCCTTTGAGCGTCAGCATCACGCCGTTGCCCTGGAACCCCATCAACACGTCCACATCGGATGCCTGTGCAGTCACCGCCATCACGAACGGGATGGTCGCAAGCTCGGCATTCTCCGGGCCGTGTGTGACCATCAATATCAGTTTCTTGTCTGCCATGATTATTACTCCTTGTCTAATTGATCATCGATTGAAATATCGGAATGCGCCCGGAACCCGGAGTGTGTTCAGGTGACGAGCAGATATGTACCGGCCAATGCGATCGCGCTCCCCAGTATTCGTGACAGCAGTGCATAGCGTCGCTGGGTTGCAACACCCACTGCGATGCCGGCGAGATGCAACGATGCCGTTGCGATCAGGAAGCCTGCCGCATAGTCGAGCGGCGCCGCGGATTCGGGCAATTCCAGTCCGTGCGCATAGCCATGCAGCAAACCGAACAGTCCAGTGATTGCAATACTGAGCGCGACCGGCAACTGCGCGGAAAGTGCGACCAGCAGGCCCAGCGCCAGCACCGATGATGCGATGCCCGCCTCGACCATGGGCAGCGACTGCCAGTGCATGGCCAGCGCCGCTCCGGCGACCAGCATGGTCATGAACGCCGCGGGAAGCAGCCAGATCTTTCTCCCGCCGCGTTGGGCCGCCCACAAGCCCACCGCAACCATCGCCAACAGGTGATCGAGCCCGGAGAACGGGTGCGTCAGTCCCGCGGCGAAACCGGAAACATTGTGGCCGGGGTGGGCGAGGGCGGAACCGCTCGCAATCAGCAGCAGGATTGCCACCAGGTATTTTGTCGAGTTGCGCATGTTGAATCTCCTTGTTGGCTTACATGACTTTTACCTTGACCAGTTCTTCCCCGTTCGGGTCGGTCACATGCACCGCGCAGGCGATGCACGGGTCGAAACTGTGGATGGTGCGCAGGATCTCGATCGGCTGTTTCGGGTCGTGCATCCGGTGGCCTTTCAGCGCGGCTTCGTAGGGACCTTCCTGTCCCTGTGCGTCGCGCGGCCCGGCATTCCATGTGCTTGGCACGACCGCCTGGTAGTTGTCGATCTTCGCATCCTTGATCACGATCCAGTGCGCCAGCGCGCCGCGCGGCGCTTCCGTGTAGCCGACTCCTTTTGCGACGGAGGGCCAGCTGGCAGGGTTCCACAGTTTTTCGTTGTGCGTCTTCACATCTCCCGCTTTGATATTGGCGATCAACTGGTCGTACCACCCCTGCATCGCATCGGCAAAGATCTTTGTTTCCAGCGTGCGCGCCGCAGTGCGCCCCAGCGTCGAATACAGGGCAGAGACCGGGAGCTCGAGTTTTTTCAACGCCATGTTGACCAGCTCCTGCGCCTGCGCATGTCCCTTTGCATACAGCATCAGCACGCGCGCCAGCGGGCCGACTTCCATGGCCTTGCCCTGCCAGCGCGGCGACTTGAGCCATGAATACGATGCGTTGGTATCGAGGTTGACGTAGGGTGTCTTCGGCCCGGTGTAATTCAGTTTCGTCTCGCCCTGATAGGGGTGCAAGCCCTGATCCTTGCCGGCGCTGTAGTCGTACCAGGAATGCGCGACGAATTCCTGTATCTGGTTTTCCGCGTTCAAGTCGACCGGGTGGATCGTGGACAGATCGCGGTCCAGGATCACACCGGAAGGGATCAGGAAAGTGGAGGGATCATTCATGCCCTTTTCGGGGAAGTCGCCGTAGGTCATGAAATTGCCCACGCCTTCGCCCTGCGTGCCCCAGTCCTTGTAGAAGCCGGCGATCGCCAGCGTGTCGGGCACGTACACCTGGTCGACGAAAGTGCGCATCTGGTTGATGATGTTCTGCACGTTCTGCAACCCGACCATGTTCAGCGAGGTCGCCGCTTCGCCGCCGCTCCCGCCACCATTGCGAAAGTGCGGGCCGTTGCCGCGCCCCTCGTGTTGCGGGTGCACGCTGATCGCGCACGGAACGCCTCCGACCAGGAAGTTGGGATGCGGGTTCTTGCCGCCGAAGATGGCGTGCAGTTTCGCCACGTCGCGCTGCCAGGCCAGCGCATCCAGGTAATGCGCCACGGCCATCAGGTTCGCTTCCGGGGGCAGCTTGTAGGCGGGATGTCCCCAATAGCCGTTGGCAAAGATGCCGAGCTGGCCGCCTTCGACAAAGGTCTTGATTTTCTTCTGCACGTCGGCGAAATAGCCCGGCGAGGATTTCGGGTAGGAAGGACTCACGGCCTGCGCCAGTGCCGACGTGGCTTTGGGATCGGCATTCAGCGCCGACACCACGTCCACCCAATCCAGCGCGTGCAGGTGATAGAAATGCATCACGTGGTCGTGCACGTATTGCGCCGCGATCATCAGGTTGCGTATCAGTTGCGCGTTCGGCGGGATCTCGTAGTTCAGCGCATTCTCCACCGCGCGCACCGAGGCGATGCCGTGCACCAGCGTGCACACGCCGCAGATGCGCTGCGCGAACGCCCACGCGTCGCGCGGATCGCGTCCGCGCAGGATGATCTCGATGCCGCGCACCATCGTGCCGGCGCTGGAAGCACGCGTGATGCGGTTGTCCGTATCGGTCTCAGCCTCGATGCGCAAGTGGCCTTCGATGCGGGTGATAGGATCGACGACGACGGTCTGTGTCATTTGCTGTTCCTCAACCTTTCAAAAATTCGGCCAGGATGCGGTATTGCGCAGCCGCCTCCGCGTTATCGGTGCCGCTTCCGGTGGCGATGGTCTCGCAGGTGCGCGCCATGCGCGCCTGCATCGCCGCATCCCAGGCCGGATTGGCGCCGGGCTCGGCCGGCTTGACGCAGGCCACCGCGGCTTCGGCAACGAAATGGCTGGCCTGGTCGTTCCAGTCGCATTCGTGGCCGCATTGCGTGTAGCTGTCCACGCTGGCCGCCTTGGCAGATTGGTAAGCGGCGGCGAGCTCGGCATCGGCGATGTCAGCGCGTTTTGCGGCAGTGACCGCGCTCTTTACCCTGGCATCCCGGCTCAGCGCCAGCACGTTTTCCGCGAATCGCGCCGCGACCAGGCGCCGCGCGGCGCCGGAAAGGTAACTCAGCGCTGCCTTGAATTCGCTGTCGTTGCCGATGTTCATCGCCAATTCCCCATTAATCGTAATAATCCATTAGATGATAAAGTGCCTTGTTCCTTATAGAGTGTGATTGCGGCCGCTCGCGCCCCGGATGCTTCGGTGACAAATCCACTATCCAGCTTGCTGGATAGTGGATTGCCTGCTTTTGGTGCAACGCCGTGTCACGGCCGCTACCCTTCTTCCGCCAGGTGGGCGGCGATCGTTTCAGTCAGCCCCACCACCGGAATGTCCATCTTGTAATGTTCCAGTCCTTCCTCCAGCACGATGCGGCAATTGGCGCAGGCGGTGACCAGCGTTTTTGCGCCTGTCTGTTCCAGTTGCGCCTTCTTGATCTTGAATGCGGTGAAGCGTAATTCTTCTGCTTCTTCGATCGCGCTCACTCCGCCGCCGCCGCCGCAGCACCAGTTCATCTTGCCGGGGTCGCTCGTTTCCACATAGTTCTTTGCCACCAGATTCAACAATCTGCGCGGCTCTTCGATCACTCCACCGCGCCGCACCAGTTGGCAGGGGTCGTGGAAGGTGAACTTCGCTTCTTCGTAGCCTTTCGTTTTCAGCAGTCCCTGTCGATGGAAACCGTCCAGCACCTCCAGGATGTGAAGCACTTCAAACGTGTACGGCCGCCCGATCAGGTTCGGGCCTTCCCAGCGCAGCGCCGTGTAGGCATGCCCGCATTCTGGGCTGATCACGGTCTTGACCTTGAGTTTTTCGGCGCCGTCGACGATGCGCTGCACCAGCACCCTTGCAATATCGGAGACCCCGATCTGGATGCCGCTGTTGGTCGCCTCGAAGGCGTCGGAACACAACGTCCAGGTTTTGCCGGCGCGTTTCATGATCCTGGCGATCGCGGCCAGGTATTCGGGGAAGTTGATGATCTCCATCGACGACATCAGCACCATGTACTCCGCGCCTGCGACATCCAGCGGGACCTCGATGCCGGTATCTGCCTGCACGTGTTTCATCTGCGCCTTGACTGCGGGCAGTTTGATACCCATCGGGCTGCCGATCTCCACCGCGCGCGTGGATGCGCCGATCAATCCTTCCGGCGCATGCCCGGAGATCGCCATGCCTTCGCGCAGCCTGCGCACCATATAGACGATATCGTTGCCGACCGGGCAAACCAGCGAACAGCGGCCGCACAAGGTGCAGCTGTCGTACACCAGCGGTTTCCATTCTTCCAGTTCTTCGTCGGTGACTGGTCTGGACAGGCCCAGCATCTTTGCGAACTTCCCGAGCAGTGTGTATTCCTGTTGGTATACCCGGCGCAGCGGTTCCAGCTTGTGGATCGGCGTGTACTTGGGATCGCCGGTCTCGGTGTAGAACAGGCAGGCCTCGGCGCACAGGCCGCAGTGCACGCAACTGCTGAAATAACTCGCGATCGGCGCGTCGATGACTTCCTTGAGGACGCTGATGCCTTTGTCTAGTGACGCTGTCATACCGCCACCTCCATAACGTTCAGTGGTTTACCAAGTGTGGCGTGTCGGTGGCTGCCGGCACTCGCGGACGTTCGCATCCCCATAAAATGTGGCCCCTGCTCACTGCTCATACCGGCACCCCCTTTTTCCCATTCACATTGCCGTTGTACCAGCGCGAACCCCACAGCGTGAACACGTGGAACAGCTTGGTGAATGGAATAAACACCAGCAGCAGTTCAGCGCTGAGGATATGCAACGCCAGCATCATGGTGTAGGGAAGCAGCAGGTGCTTGGTCGCCAGATAACCGGTCAATACCGGCAGGAAAGTCAGCGCCCAGGCGGCATAGTCACCGAAGGTGGAGAGGAAACGCTTGACCGGCTTGTTGATGCGTTCCGCCAGCACCAGCAGCATGGTCGCCAGCGTGACCACCGCGGCGGCGTCGATGAATTGCGCGGGCAGGTTGGGCCATGACAGGCCGGTCAGCGACTGGATCAGTTTGATATGTTGCGCAAACAGGAATACCACGACGAACAGCCCGATGTGGAATATGTAACCGCCCACGTAACTGACGGGAGAGCGTTTGAACATGCCGGGCGGAGGGGCGGAACGGCGGAACATCGTGTGCAGCCCGGATGCGCCGGAGCGATGGCGCGGGACGGCGAGATCCGTCTTGCGCCCCAGCGAGTAGATCTCGAACAAGCGCAACAGCGTGCCCAGCACGAAGATGCCGATCGAAATATCGAGTCCGGTGCTGCGCACCCAGGTCAGGAGCAGATCGTCGTTCATGAACATTCCATCCTATTTCTTGAGATCGGCGATAGTGGCCGTTACATGAGCGGACTTGGCGGAATTCTTTTTCATCCGGTTGGCGACGGATACACCGATACCCACCGCTGCGCCCGCCACCGCCGCATCGGTGACAAGATTCAGCGGGCTGGACGGCATCGACAGCGCGCTGTAGAAACTGCCCGCATCCCAGAAATGCGGCTCCGAGCAGCCGAGGCAGCCGTGCCCCGATTCGATCGGGAAGCTGGTGGCGCCGTTCCACTTGGTCGTGGCGCACGCGTTGTGCGTGGTCGGTCCCTTGCAGCCCAGTTCGAACAGGCACCAGCCGTTGCGCGCGCCTTCATCGTCGAAAGTCTTTGCGAACTTGCCCTGGTCGTAGAACGGGCGGCGGTAGCAGCGGTCGTGGATGGTCTCGCCGTAGAATGACTTGGGGCGGCCCAATTCGTCGAGTTCGGGCAGACCACCGAACGTGAGGTAATGCGCCAGCACGCCGGTGATCACCGCGGGGATCGGCGGGCACCCGGAGATATTGATGATGGGCTTGTCCTTGATGATGTCCGACACCGCCATCGCGCCGGTCGGGTTCGGCTTGGCGTTCGGGATGCCGCCAAATGCCGCACAGGTGCCCACCGCGATGATCGCAGCAGCCCCTTTTGCCGCCTCCTGCAGCAGGTCGAGGTTGGTGCGCCCGGCGATCGTGGAATAGATGCCGTTATCCTTGAACGGGATCGAACCGTCGACCAGCAGCAGGTATTTGCCGAAGAATCTTTGCATCGCGTCCTCGCGCGATTTTTCCGCGCCGTAACCGGAAGCGGCCTGCAATGTGTGGTGATAATCGAGCGAGATCATGTCGAAGATCAGGCTTTCCAGCGTGGGTGAATACGAACGCGTCAGCGACTCGGTGCAGCCGGTGCATTCCTGGAACGACAGCCAGATCACCGACGGACGCTTGGCCTTGACCAGCGCTTCGGCGATCGCCGTCGCGGAGCCGGGCGGCAACGCCATCAGCGATGCCATCGCAGTGCAGAATTTGAGGAACGCGCGGCGGCTGACGCCCTGCTGTGCGAGACGTTCGCCCAGTGTCTCATGTCCGTTCATGGTTGCCCCTTGTCGTTGAGCTGTGCACGCAAAAGTTCCAGTCCTTCGGCAATGTCCGCGGCCTGGCTCTTGAGTATCTCGGGAATGTGCGCGATCTCCAGCATGTCGGCAACGATGTCGCCCTCCACGTTGTAATGCGTCACCCACCACACGCCGGGGTAGCCCGTCTCGATGATCTCGCTCGGGCCGATGGCTTCGATGTGCGCGGAAACCTCACCCTGACCAAGCGTCTGGCGCAACTGCTCGTATTCGCCCGGCGCGAACGGCAGACTATTAAGGTCTATCATTCCGGCCTCGCCGTTTTCAGCAAGATTCGTCAATCGCGCGGAGATCTCCGACAGCAGCGCACCCAAATTGCCGATGGAATAGGCTGCATCGGTCTGAGCGTAGATGGGGATGGTTTGCGACTTCATGACTGCCACTCCGCCACAAGTTGCAAGGCCTGATCGCACGCTTGTTGAATTCCTGCGGCGACCGGGGGGGAAGGTAGTTCGCCCCAGTCGATGTCGCGGGGCTGGATGCCGATCAGCGCGCGCTTGCGGGGAAGCTGCTCGGCGAGGCGCGCGATCATCAGCAGGTCGATCAGGCTGACTTCGTGCACGCTGCGCTTGCGGTTCCCGCCGACGAAGGCATCCATCGCATCGCCTTCGAATATCCGTGTCGTGCCGGGCTCACTTTCCAGTTGCGCGGCATCGATGACGATCAGTTGTTCTGCATCCTCGATCGCGCCGGCGAGAGAGAAGCTCAATGTGCCGCCGTCCAGGAGTTCGATGCCGCTGTGCGCCGGCAGCCGCTCCGCAAGGTGGCGTATCGCATGCACGCCCGCGCCCTCGTCCTGCAACAGGGTGTTGCCGATGCCGAGGATCATAGTCTTGCAACGGGTATCCATTTGAGCAAAACCGCGAGCAGATGAGGTGCTTAATCTAGCACTCCGGGATTAAAAATCAACTGAGTAATTCGCTCTTGTTTCAGGATATTTCAAATAAACATCGTTTCTGCAATCAGGAGTAAACTTGCAAAACGCCATTCAATGGAAATCTTCGCCATGTGTCTCGGCATCCCCATGCAGATCGAAGCGATCGACGGTTACAACGCGCGCTGCAGCGCGAAGGGTGTCTCGCGCGACGTCAGCCTGTTCATGCTGCAGGATGAGCTGCCCGCTGTGGGCGATTTCGTGATGGTGCATGTCGGCTACGCCCTGCAGAAGATGACCGAGCAGGAAGCGCGCTCGACCTGGGAATTGCTCGATGAGATGCTGGCGGTCGAAGCCGGCGGGGCGGTGGCGGGCGGATAGGTCGCGCCGCGGTCAGCGCAATTTGATCTCGATCCACATGCGCGACAGCACCCGCCGCTGGTTGCGGTCGAGGTCGCGCAGCATCTGCAGTTTCGCCAGATGCTGCCTGTCCGGGAAAATCGATTGATTCTTCGCGATCTCCGGATTGATGTATTGCAGCGCATCCAGGTTCGGGTTGCCGGAGCCGATCAGGTTGGTCAGCTCGGCGGAATTCTTTCCTTCCAGCATGAAGTTGATGAACTTCAATGCGAGGTCGGGACGTGGCCCGTCCTTGTGCAGTACCATCGAATCGAGCGCCAGCACCGCACCTTCCTTCGGGATGCTCGAGGCCAGCGTGAATTTGCGCCCGGCATGCTGGGCATCGAGATTGGCCTGGAAGATGTCATTGGAATAGCCGTGCACCAGCCAGACGTTGCCCACGGTCAATTCCTTGATGTAGCTCGACGCATTGAACGCGGCCCAATAGGGCTTGGCGCGGATGATCAGGTCGCGGGCCTGCTTCCAGTGTTCCTCGTCGGTGTCGTTGACCGTGTATCCGAGGTACATCAGCGCGGCCGCCATCAGCTCCCGTTGTGAATCGAGCACGGTGACGCGTCCCTTCACCTTCTGCAGATACTTCGGCTCGAAGATCACCGCCCAGGTGTCGGTGGGCAGCCCCAGTTCGCGCATCTTTTCGATGTTGTACCCGATCAGCGTCACCGTGTAGGCATAAGGCACGGAATAGACATTGCCGGGATCGAACACCGTGTTAAGGTAGGCTGGGTTGATGTTCTTCAGCTTGGGCAATTTCGATTTGTCCAACGGGCGCAGCGCATGCTGGCGGATCAGCGATTCCAGCGCGTTGCCGGTCGGAACGATGATGTCGTAGCCGGTGGCGCCCGCCGCGAGCTTGGCCAGCATCTCTTCGTTGTCGGAATAGTAATCCTGCTGCACGCGGCAGCCGCACTGTTCTTCGAAGCGCGCCACGGTCTCCTCCGAAATGTAGTTGTTCCAGTTGTAGAGGTGCAGCACATCCTCGCCATGCGCAAGCAGCGGCGTCAGCACGAGCAGGAGGGAGAGCGCGACTCTCATAGCTTTCCGCGCAGCGCATCCGGCGCGAAGCGCGAAGCCAGCAGGATCATGGTCATGGTGAGCAGGATCATCAGCGAGGAAATCGCGTTCACTTCCGGCGTGACCGCGATCTTGATCATCGAATAGATGCGCAGCGGCAGCGTCTGCACGCCGACACCGGCGGTGAAGAAGGTGATCACGAAATCGTCGATCGAAAGCGTGAATGCCATCAGCGCGCCCGCCACGACGGCCGGCAGGATCAGCGGAAAGGTGACGTAGCGGAACGTCTGCCACGGCGTCGCGCCGAGGTCCCGCGCCGCTTCGAACATGCTCTCGTCCATGCTCGCGAGACGCGCGCGCACCACCACCGCGACAAAGCCGATCGAGAACGTGATGTGCGCGAGGATGATCGACACCAGCCCCAGCGTCAGGCTGAGCACCTGCAAAAAGAACAGCAGCAGCGACACGCCGAGCAGGATCTCCGGCATCGCCACCGGCGTCAGCACCAGCACGCCCAGCACCTTCATGCCGTAGCGGTGCATCGCGAGGCCGGCCATCGTTCCGAGCACGGTGGAAAGGAAGGTCGACACCAGCGCGATGAACAGCGAGTTGCCCGCCGCGGCGATCATGTCGTCGTCATGCAGCAGCACCCGGTACCAGTGCCAGGTGAAACCGACCCATTCCGCGTTGAGGCGCGAGTCGTTGAACGAATAGGCGATCACCACCGCCAGCGGCAGGTACAGGAAGGCGTACACCGCGAGCGACGCCGTCCACAGCGCATAACCGCGGCGTTGCGCGGCGCTAGACATAGCGCCTCCCAACACCCAGCCTTGACGTGAGCCAGGTGATCAGCAGCACCACGATGATCAGAATGATGGAGAGTGTCGAGCCGAACGGCCAGTCGCGCGTGGCGAGGAACTGGTCCTTGATCAAATTGCCGACCAGCATGTCGCCGGTGCCGCCGAGGATTTCCGGGATCGCGAAGATGCCGAGCACCGGGATGAACACCAGCACCGCGCCGGAAAAGATGCCGGGGAGCGACAGCGGGAACGTCACGCGCCAGAAGCGCTGCCACGCATTCGCGCCCAGGTCCTGCGCCGCATCGAGCAGCATCGGGTCGTGCGTCTCCAGGTTGGTGTAGAGCGGCAGGATCATGAACGGCAGGTGCACGTACACCAGCGCCAGCAGCACCGCGAACGGCGAGAACAACAGGTGCAACGGCGCGATGCCGGCCAGCGCCAGCATGCTGTTGAGCAGTTTGCTGAGCGCCGCCTGCGGCCCGAGCAGGATCATCCACGCATACACGCGAATCAGGAAATTGCTGGCAAATGGCAGGATAACCAGCAGCACCATCAGGTCGCGATGGCGCTTCGCGCTGCGCGCGATCAGCAGCGCGACCGGATAGGCCATGACGAGGCACACCAGGGTGGTGAGCGCGGCGATGCCGAAGGACTTGGCGAAGATCTCGGCGTAGACCCAGTCGCTGAAGAACACCGCGTAGCTCTCCGCGGTCAGGCCGGATT
>DATKAK010000107.1:0-8141 GCA_035498295.1 Gallionella sp.
CGGCTCTACCCCAGGTTGCGCTATGGCCGCAAGGAGATCGAAGCGATCGGGGATCATATCGCGGAATTTTCCCTGGCGGGGATCCGGCATCTCGACGAGATTTCAGGATAGGTGAAAGGTTGGCGTACAATTCCGCACTTATATCCGATAGAACCTTCATGCAACAGTTTGCCAATCATGCCGGCGCGATAATCACGACGCAACGGCCGAAGTTATGTGAGTGGACCGGCCAATGGACGATGGCGCGGAAAATGTGACGCGCTGCTTCAAGCCTGCTGTTCTTCGTTTTGGATCCGCCCAGGTTGCATTATGTATAAGCCCTTAATAAAAATTGCTATTGCTTCCGCCACGGTTCTGCTGGCGACAGGCTGTGCGGTGGGACCGGATTTCCAGCGGCCCGCGCCCCCGCCCGTTAAGGGCTATACCACTGAACCGCTATCAGCCGGTCCCGCTTCGGCGGATACCGCCACCCCGTCGCAACACTTCGAAGAAGGCGAAGATATACCTGCACAATGGTGGACACTGTTCCATTCGCCGGCCCTGAGCCAACTGGTGGACCGGGCATTGAAGGCAAACCCTGATTTGCAAGCAGCACAGGCCACTTTGAGGCAAGCACGGGAAAATGCGTATGCGGCGGGAGGATTGCTGTTCCCGTCCGTCGATGCCAACGCTTCCGCCTACCGGCAAGACACAAATGGCGCCCAATCCGGGCAGCCGGGTAATCCGGGTTCCCTGTATACGGTATACAACGCGACCGTCAGCGTTTCGTACGGCATAGACCTGTTCGGCGTGGCCCGCAGAACGCTGGAATCACTGGAGGCGCAACGAGAGTTCGAGCGGTATCAGCTCGAGGGGGCCTATCTGACCCTGACCTCGAATGTGGTGACCACGGCAGTGCAGGAAGCATCGTTGCGCGCGCAGATCGCAGCAACCCGGGACATCATAGACGCCGAAAGCCAGCAGCTCGATTTGCTGAAAAAACAATACGACGTGGGCGGAGTTTCGCTTTCAACGGTTCTGGCGCAGCAAACCGCGCTGGCGCAAACCCGCGCCAACCTGCCGCTGCTGGAAAAGCAACTGGGGCAGATCCGCAATCAATTGGCCGCGCTAGCCGGCTATTTCCCCAGCGAAAATGAGATTGAAGCGTTCGACCTTGAAATGCTGCAACTCCCGCAAGAACTGCCGGTCAGCCTGCCTTCCAGGCTGGTTGAACAGCGTCCCGACATCCTCGCAGCCGAGTCACAGTTGCATGCTGCCAGTGCCCAGATCGGCGTAGCCACCGCCAGCATGTTCCCGCAACTCACCATCAGCGGCAACGCAGGTTCGGTTGCCACCAGCGCAAGCCACCTGCTGTCAACGGGAACGGCAGTATGGAGTGTCGGTGCCGATCTTGTGCAACCAATTTTTCATGGGGGTACATTGCAGCACCAGCGCAAAGCCGCAGTCGCCGCCTATGACGCGGCGGCGGCGCAATATCGCAGCGTCGTATTGTCGGCGTTCAAAGACGTGGCCAATGTGCTGGACGCACTGCGGTCTGACGCGGCTATCGTGCAAACCCAAACGGTCGCTGCGCAATCGGCTGCCGACAGTCTTGAAATCACGCGCAAGCAATACCAGATCGGCGCGGCCAGTTATCTGGCGCTGCTCAACGCCCAGCAGTCCTACCAGCAAACCCGGATCGCGCTGGCGCAGGCACGTGCCGGCCGTTTTGCCGACACGGCCGCGCTGTTCCAGTCATTGGGCGGCGGCTGGTGGAATCGTGACGATGCGACCGGCGAGGCCGGGCAGCAAACATCGGGGGCAGACAAACAATGAACTTCATGACCAACCAGCAGCACATAAAACGGAGGCAGCTACAATGACAAAACGAATGGTGATCATGCTCGTTTTGGCCGGTGTGGTATTCGGCGGCATATTCGGCTTCCAGGCGTTCAAGGGGCACATGATGAAAAAGTTCATGTCTTCCATGGGAAATGCTCCTCAGACGGTTTCAACCATCAAGGCCGGCTATCAGGAATGGCAGCCGCAGCTCGAAGCGGTAGGCAGCTTGCGTGCGATAAATGGCGTTCAGGTCAGCCCGGAGGTATCCGGTACCGTTGCTGCCCTCCATTTCAAACAAGGAGAAGACGTCGACAAGGGACAGCTTCTCGTGGAACTGGATGCGGAAAGCGAAATCGCCAAGCTGCACTCGCTTCAGGCTGCCTCCGCGCTGGCAAAAACCACTTACGATCGCGACACGCAGCAATTCCAATTCAAGGCGGTCAGCCAGCAGACGCTGGATGCGGACAAGGCGAACCTGATGCAGGCGGATGCCAACGTGGCGGAACAGCAAGCACTGGTGAACAAGAAGTTCATCCACGCGCTATTTCGGGGTCGCGTCGGCATCCGCCAGGTGAGCGTGGGCCAATATGTCAATGCCGGCACGCCGGTGGTTTCGCTGCAGGCGCTGGATCCGATCTTTCTGGATTTCTCGGTGCCGCAACAGAACATCAGCATGATCAGCCACGGGCAGAAGGTGACTGCCACCTCCGACGCATATCCGGGCGAGCAATTCACCGGGAGAATCATCGTGATCGACCCGGAGGTTGACGCTACCACACTGAACGTCAAGGTTCGGGCCGAACTGAAGAATCCCGGCCGCCGATTGCTGCCCGGCATGTATGCAACCGTGGACATTTCCACCGGCAAGCCTAAGCGTTATATCACCGTCCCGCAAACCGCCGTGACCTATAACCCGTACGGGAATATCGCTTACCTGGCCGAACAGCACGGAACGGACGACAAGGGCAAGCCGAAACTGACCGTCAAGCAGGTGTTTGTCACGACCGGCGATACGCGCGGCGATCAGGTAACCGTGCTCAAGGGAATCAAGGAGGGGGACGTGGTGGTGACTGCGGGTCAGGTCAAGCTGCACAACGGTTCCCCCGTTACGATCAACAACGAGGTCCAGCCGAGTAACGAGCCCAATCCCGAGCCCAAGGATCAATAACACGGAACACCCGCAATGAAATTTACCGATCTCTTCATCCGGCGGCCGGTATTGGCCGTGGTCATCAGCCTGGCCATTCTCGTGCTGGGGTTGCGCTCATTCGGCATCCTGCCGGTGCTGCAGTTTCCGCGCACGCAGAATGCGGTAATTACCGTGAATACCACGTATTTCGGCGCCGACCCCGACCTGGTCGCCGGGTTTATCACCACGCCGCTGGAAAATGCCATCGCTCAGGTCAATGGGATTGATTACCTGACCTCGGTCAGCTCCAACAGCAGCAGCGTGATTACCGCCACGCTGAAGTTGAACTACGATTCGGACAAGGCGCTGACCGAGATGAACGCGCAGATCAGTTCGGTGCTCAACCAACTGCCTCCGCAGACGCAAAAGCCGGTGATGACCATTAGCATCGGCCAGACGCTGGATGCAATGTATATCGGTTTTTCCAGCAAGGTGTTGCCGTCCAATTACATTACCGATTACCTGCTGCGCGTTGTGCAGCCCAAGCTGCAGGCGGTGGATGGCGTGCAGACTGCCGAACTGCTTGGCGCGAAGAATTTCGCGCTGAGGGCATGGCTTGATCCCAAGAAATTGGCCGCCTACCGACTGACTGCGGCCGACGTCAGCACCGCGCTGGCGCAAAATGATTTCCTGTCCGGCGTGGGCAACACCAAGGGAATGATGGTGCAGGTCAATCTGAATGCCTCGACGAATCTGCACTCGGAGGAAGAGTTCCGCAACCTGGTGATCAGGCAATCGGACAATGCCATGGTGCGATTGAAGGATGTCGCCGATGTCACGCTGGGGGCGGAAAACTATGACTCCGAGGTGTCATTCGACGGCAACAGTGCGGTGTACATAGGCATCCAGGTGGCACCTTCAGCCAATTTGCTCGATGTGGTGAAAGGGGTTCGTGATCTGATGCCGCAGCTTCAGGCTCAACTGCCGCAGGGCATCGAAGGCAAGATCGTCTATGACTCCACCAAATTCGTGAACAGTTCGATCCACGAAGTGATCAAGACTTTGTCGGAAGCCCTGCTGGTGATCATTCTCGTTGTGTTCGCCTTCCTGGGCTCGCCGCGTTCGGTGCTGATCCCGGTGATCGCCATTCCGCTGTCGTTGATCGGCACCTTTACCATCATGTTGGCCTTTGGTTTCTCGATCAATCTGCTGACCCTGCTTGCCTTCGTGCTTGCCATCGGCCTGGTGGTGGACGATACCATCATCGTGGTGGAGAACGTCAACCGCCATATCGAGGAAGGCGTCGCGCCGATGCGGGCAGCGATCATTGCGGCGCGCGAATTGGCCGGTCCGATCGTCGCGATGACCATCGTGCTGGTTTCGGTATACGTGCCGATCGGGTTCCAGGGCGGGCTCACCGGCGCCCTGTTCACCGAATTTGCGTTCACCCTGGTCGGCACCGTCACCGTTTCCTCGATCATCGCGCTGACACTGTCGCCGATGATGTGCTCGCGCCTGCTCAGGCCGCATCTTGCCGCGGATACCGGCCTGGAATCACGCGTCGTGCATTTCATCGATGCGAGCTTCGAAAAGGTCCGCCAGCTCTATGCGCGCACCTTGCACGGTTCGCTGGACTACCTGCCGGTGACGGCGGTGTTTGCGCTGATCGTGCTGGGCAGCATCTATTTCCTGTATGCCGCCGCCAAGCACGAACTGGCGCCGCAGGAAGATCAGGGCGTCGTCATTTCATTGCTTACCGCGGCACCCAATTCGACGCTGCAGCAGCGTGTTCCGTACGCACAGCAGAACTACCGCATCTTTGCCGGGCACCCGGAAACCGACCACGTATTTCAGCTCGACGTGCCCGGCCGCATGGTCGCCGGCATGGTGCTGAAACCATGGGACGAACGCGACAAGACGTCGAACCAGTTGCAGCCGGTGGTGCAGCAGGAACTGAACAATATCGCCGGTGTGCAGGCCGTATCGTTCCAGCCGCCTTCTCTGCCCGGCAGCCGGGGTTTGCCCATACAATTTGTCATCGGCACCACCGAGTCCTTCGATCGCCTGAACGACGTGGTGCAGGATTTCTTGCAGCAGGCGCAGAAAAGCGGCATGTTCATGTTCATCAATTCCGACCTGCGCATCGACCTGCCGCAATCCACCGTGGTGATAGACCGCAACAAGGCGGCGCTGCTTGGCCTGTCGATGCAGGATATAGGCAATTCGCTCGCATCCATGCTGGGTGGCGGCTATGTCAATTACTTCAGCCTGGCGGGACGCTCGTACAAGGTGATACCACAGGTGCAACAGCGCTACCGCCTGAACACATCGCAGTTGCTCGATTATTATGTGCGCACTAGCAGCGGCACTTCCGTGCCGTTGTCCAGTGTCATTCACATCGCGTCCAAAACGACGCCCGAATCGCTGAATCATTTCCAGCAACTCAACGCGGCGACCATACAAGGCGTGGCTTTGCCGGGAGTGACCACCGGGGAAGCGCTGGGCTATCTCAAGGACCTCGCCGACAAGACATTGCCGCAGGGCTATTCGGTAGACTACAGCGGGCAGTCCCGCCAGTTCATGCAGGAATCCGGCGGTTTCATTGCGATGTTCTCGTTTGCGCTGGTCATCATCTATCTGGCACTGGCAGCGCAATTCGAGAGCTTCCGCGATCCCCTCATCATCCTGGTATCGGTGCCGATGTCGATCGCCGGCGCGCTGGTATTCATCAGCCTCGGCGTCGGAGGTTCCAGCCTGAATATCTACACCCAGGTCGGGCTGGTAACATTGATGGGCCTGATCAGCAAGCACGGTATTCTGATCGTGCAGTTCGCCAACAATCTTCGCCAGGAAGGCAAGACCAAGCGCGCGGCGATCGAAGAAGCGGCCGGCATCCGGCTGCGGCCGATTCTGATGACGACCGCTGCGATGGTGCTGGGGGTGATCCCGCTGATCACCGCCAGCGGTGCCGGCGCGGCATCGCGCTTCAACATGGGTCTGGTGATCGCCAGCGGTCTTGCGATCGGCACCCTGTTCACACTATTGGTGGTGCCTGCAGTGTATATGCTGCTCGCCAGCGATCATGTAAGACGCGACGAGCCGGACGAGGCCCGCGAAATATCCATGGCGTGATTTTTTATTTTCGGGCGGGCTATCGCAAGGCTCGAAGTTCGGCCTTGTATCATCCGCGGAATGTGGCGACGGGCTGCAATTGTGATATCGATTCGCGGCCAAAGCGTGATGCCGGATGAGTATGCCTGAAGATCTATGTTGTTCCCGCATCACGCAACGCGCGGATGGCATGCAACAACTGGAACTAGCAGCCGCCTTTTGCGGTGATCTGCCGGAACAATTCCAGCCTGCGCGCGTCGATCTTTCCGTCTGCGACTGCCTTGTGCAAAGCACAGCCGGGTTCATGCAAGTGGCGGCAGTCGTGAAAGCGGCATTGTCCGAGATATTGCGCGAACTCCACAAAACCCTGTTCGACTGCGCCGAAGCCAAGATGGTGCAGGCCGAAGGCCTGCACGCCGGGACAATCGATCAATTTGGACACCCCGACAGGGTGTGGCGAAGCCGCGTCATCATCGATGCGATACATCCTCGCGTGCGTGGTGGTGTGTTTGCCGGAATCCAGCACCGTCGATATCTCGCGCGTGACGGCTTGCGCACCGGGCAGCAGCGCATTGATCAGGGTGGATTTACCCATGCCGGATTGTCCGACCAGCACGCTGGTGTGGCCGCGCAGGAACGGGCGCAGGGCATCCACCCCCTTCACAATCCTCCCCCCTTCGGGGAGAGGAGGCAATCGCCCCTCCAATTCACGCGAGGCGGGTTGTTCAGGGATCTTTGGCGTGGAGCGGACTGTTGGATTTTTTGCGCTGAGTTCCAGCACGCGGTAGCCGATCGCGCGATAGGGGGCCAGGAGTTTGCGCGCGGCATCTGCGGAGGGGAGGTCGCATTTGTTCAGCACGATCAGCACCTCGAGGCTCTGGTCGAAAGCCGCGACCAGACAGCGCGCCACCAATTCGTCATTGAATGAAGGTTCGGCGGCGACCACCACGATGATTTGCGTGACATTTGCCGCGATGAGTTTTTCCCGGTATGCGTCGGAGCGGTACAGCAGCGAGCGGCGCGGCATGACGCGTTCGACCACGCCTTGTTCGCCCGTGCCGTTATCCTTCGCGGCTGCTCCGGTGCGCTCGATTTCCACGATGTCGCCGCACGCCACCTCGCTTTTCTTGCCGCGAGTCAGGCAAATCATCTGGCTGCCGTCATCCAGCCGCGCGAGATAGTGGCGACCGAATGCCCCGATGATCTGGCCGTGCAGGATCCCGCTCAAATTTTGAACAGCGCGTCCACTTTTGCTGCGCAGATGAAATCGTTTTCCGACAGTCCGTGGACGGAGTGGGTGCTGTATTCCACCTGGCAGCTGTTGTAGGTTACGGTGAGTCCGGGATGGTGATCTTCGCTGTGTGAAAGCCATGCGACCGCGTTCACGAACGCGACGGTCTGGTAATAATCCTTGAAGCGGAAAGTCTTGCTGATCACGCGGTCGTAGCGATGCCAGCCGTCGAGCTGCTGCATCAAGCCATCAGCCGCGGAGTTCGAAAGCGGAGGCGCGCCTTCTTTGCAGGGTTTGCAACGCCGGCTGGTCAAGTCAAGCGCTTTGCTCATCGCAATCTCACTTGAACTTGTAAAAGATGTTCAGATACGCGGCGAGATCCTGCGTTTCCTGCTCATTGAAATGCGCGTTGACGTTGCCGCTGCACATCCCGATCTGTTCGATCAGACCTTCCGGGCTGTTTCTCTTGCGATCGAAGCGGGTGAAGATCTTGTTGCCGTCACCGCCCATGATCTGGTTATGGCACCGGTTGCAATCGTATTTTTCGAATATCTTCTGTCCATTTTGCGCATTGCCGTTCGGGAACGGGTTGGCCGCTGCGGGTGCAACCGCTCCCAGCAGAAGTGCAATCGGGAATATCGAACGGGGGATCAGTTTCATTGCCGGTTTCATAAGAATTCTCCTGGTTGATTCAGTGGATCAGATAAGCGCGGCCTGCAAATGAGAAATGCGCACCATGGCCGGCGGGTGCGTATCGTAGAATTTGGAATACAGCGGATCGGGTGTCAGCGTCGCGGCATTGTCCTGGTACAGCTTGACCAGCGCGTTGACCAGGTCGGCGGCATCGGT
>DATKAK010000108.1:0-17491 GCA_035498295.1 Gallionella sp.
ACGACCACGCTGAACGCCAACGATGGCAACGACACGGTGAACGTGCAGACGATCTCCGGGGCGACGACAGTCAACGCCGGCAGAGGCGACGACACGATCAATGTCGGCAGCCTGGCTCCGGATGTGGGCGGCAACGTCAATGCGATTAACGCGTGGCTCACACTCAACGGACAGGGTGGCAATGACACGCTGAATGTGGATGACACCGGAGATACGACGGCCAATACCGGCTTGCTCACCGCAACCACGCTGACCGGCCTGGGCATGAACGATGGCGGCATCAACTACTCCAACATGGAGGCGATGGAGATATCGCTCGGCTCGGGGGGCAACACGTTTGCCGTGACCGGGACGATGAACCGGAACGACTTCCGCACCATCACCATGCTGAACACCGGCGGCGGCAACGATCAGGTCCTGGTATCTTTGGATGCGGCGATTGGCGGGCCGCTGGCGGTGAACCTCGAGGCGGGCAATGACTTCCTCGATGCGTCGACCTCGACGCTCGGGCTGATCATCTTCGGCGGACTGGGTTCCGACACCATCATCGGCGGCGCGGGAGCGGATGCGATCTTTGGTGACCGCGGCGTGGTCAACTACTACGACGCGAGCGGCAGGCTGGTCACGCGCCTTGGCATCGGCGTGGGCGAGCGCAGCACGGATCCGAACGATGCTCATTTTGTGCCTGCGAAACAGACCGATGGCGGTTTCGGCGAAGTCCGCACCTTTGCGGTACGCGATGCGCAGATGGGCGGCGGCGACACATTGTTCGGCGGTTTGGGCGACGACCAGATCTGGGGCGGTTCCGGCAACGATGTCATGCTCGGCGGCATCGGCCAGGTTATCAGGACCTACAACGCCAACGGTTCGCTGTTGCGCACCGATGTGTTGCTGCTTGACGAAGCCTACATCGCCGGCTCGACACCGCTTGCCGGGCCCAATGTACCGTGCGGCGATCTCAGCACCGTTAACGGCCTGCTAAACGCAGATGTTACGTTGCTCGTCGGCGTCTATAACGCCGATGGCAGCAAGACGATGGTCACTCCCTGCGACTGGGATACCCGCGCGATCGAACTCAATCTGATGGGTGACGGCAACGATGTGATAAATGGCGGCGATGGCAATGACGCCATGTACGGACAGCGCGGTAACGACATCTTGCGCGGCGAGGCCGGGAACGATTTCGTGTCCGGCGGAACCGGCAACGACATCATAGACGGCGGCGACGGAATGGACACGCTGGTCGGTGACGACGCGTTCATCGACACCACCGGCTCGGCAATACCCAACGTTACGCACGGCTTCCTCGTCGTGCATGCGGGCAACTCGGTCGAGGCGGGTCTCGGCATCGACCTCGGCGCGCGCGGCACCGTCATCGTGCCGATGGCGCCGGTCGCTCCGGGACGCGAGGTGAACGCCGCATCTTTCGTGCTGCCGCAGATCTTCGGCTACGACCCGGCGATCCCGTCGGACAACAGCCTGCACACAGCAGCGGGCGGCAGGATCGTTGCGTATGCTTCGGTCGTCACAGACTTTGGCCACCATCTCGACTTGTTGCACGGCGACGACACGATCACGGGCGGTAGCGGCAATGACACACTGGTCGGCGACGATCTGGTGGTGATCGCGCCGGTGGTGACCTTCGACACCGCGACCATGACCAAGGCGGAGGCGATCACGCGCAGTATGCTGGACATCTCGGACAGCTTCTCCGACATGGTGCACCATCAGTACTCACTGCTTGGGAATTCGTGGGATAGCAGCCGTGACAGCGATTGCGTGATCATCGACAACGTCTACAGTATCGGAGAGGATACGCTCGACGGCGGTAGCGGCGAAGATGTGGTGATCGGGGACAGCAGCACCTTGATCGCACCGTCGTTCAATATACCTGCCAACCTGGCGGCGAAATTCGAAATGTTCCAGGACGCCTCCTCGGACGCGGGTGACCAGATGGTCGATACGGTCCAGGACCTCATGCACCTCGAGCACAGCCTGAGGGATACCACCATCCAGGTGACCGACGGCAAGCACGTCTACACAGAGGTCGTGCATCACGTCGATCTCATCATGATGGGCAACGACACCCTCTATGGCGGCGACGGCAACGATTTCATCGTCGGGGATAGCTTCTCGGTGCGCGCGCCTACGGTGACTGTGACGGCGCCGGTTCCAGGCACGATCACGAACGGGCGCGACTGGCGCGAAGACGAGGGCTGGTACGACCACGGGGAGCGCTCGAAGTGGTGGATGGGCGAAGGCTGGCGCGACCATGACTCCTGTCAGCTCGACGCAATCGAGGTGGGCGGCGATACCATCTACGGCGGCGCCGGCAATGACCTGGTTTACGCCGACAGCGTCTCCATGATGAGCGGCACCATCGTCCGCGCGTCCGGGGTAGCTATCCGCGACTTCGTCACGGCGGCCCATGAGATAGGCGAAGGGCTGGATCGCTTGATGACCGGGTCCGACGGCACCGAGCAGTGGGTCGAATATTCGGAGCACAACCCCGATCACAGTCACGACAACTACGGCTGGCTGCATGACAGCGATCGCATCTGGGAGCAAAGCCACCATCACAATGCCGATTACAGCAATACCATCTTTGGCGACGACGGCAATGACCTGCTGTTCGGTCAGGACGGTCAGGATGCGTTGCACGGCGGGGCCGGCAACGACTGGTTGATCGGCGGGGCCGGACAGGATCTGCTGGATGGCGGGGTGGGGCATGACAATCTTTATCAGGGAAATAACAATTCCAAGCAGTTGCGGGTACTGGTAGGCGATGCGATGCCTTCGATAGACTTTAGCGGCAACAGCGGCAGCTTCTTTAATCTGACAGTGCCGCCGAATGGATCTACATCTGCATGGCTTGATGATTTCCTGAATAATCTCGGGCAAAGCGCAGACAACGATCCCAATGCCAACCTGGTAATTACTATTTAAAATGGAATAAGCTCTGATGGGTGGAGGGGTGTGGTGTGTTTTTAAACAACAAGGAGTATCAAAATGACTACGCAACAACTGATCTATGAAAAAGTGATTCCGGTTTCCAGCGGGCGCCATGGCGATTGTTCAGTGGAAGTAGGCGGCGATTTTTCGTTCAGCCGCAACGTCAATTCCGTGCCGCTGATGGCAGTGGAATTCCCGCATGCCGCACCGGAATATCCGATTGTGTTTGCAGGAGCCGATAATGCGATGATTCCCGCGGTCATACTCGGGGTCCGCAACAATGAAAACCTGTATCTCTCCAAGGATGGAAAGTGGCAGGCCAAGTACATCCCGGCCTTTATCCGCCGCTACCCTTTCGTATTCTCCAACAGCCAGGACGGCAAGACCTTTACCCTGTGCATAGACGAGGATTTCCCCGGGTTCAACCGGGAGGGGCGCGGTCAGAGGCTGTTCGACCAGGAAGGCAAGCCGACACCTTTTGTCAATGAGGTGCTCAAGTTCCTCCAGGACTACCGCGCGCAATTCATGCGCACCCAGGCCTTCTGCAAGAAACTGACCGAACTGGATCTGCTGGTGCCGATGCAGGCTCAATTCACCCTTACCGCCGGCGAGAAAATGTCGCTCAGCGGGTTCAAGGCGGTCGACCGCAAGAAGCTGACTTCCCTGCCCGGCGATACGCTGGCTGAACTGGCCAAAACCGATGAACTCGAGCTGCTCTATCTGCATCTGCAGTCGATGCGCAATTTCTCCAGCGTTTCCAACCGCATGGTCGTGATCGAAGGCGGGAAGAAGGATGAGCCCGGGACGCAGGAAGCCGGGAAGGAAGAAACGGCGGACCTGCTGTCCGAGCAAAACGAGGGGGAGTCCAAGGCCAATGCAAAAGGCTTCAAGAAATTCCTGAACCGGGGCAAGGATAAATAAAAGGCTCCTTCACTTAGCCGTTCGAAAGAAAGATTCCTGCATACATTTGAATATATGCCACGCGCGGGTGATATCGCGCGTGGCATTGTGATTTTCGCCGCCATCAAAGGGCGCTCTGTAGAGCCAGTCCGGGCGTGTTACCGCACCCCAACCACATCATTGCCATGGTATCCGATTTGCACACCAAACCGGATGACATCGCATGTTTAATCCTGATGTCGGCTAACGCAACATTCCCGTCCAACATCCAGTTTCGTGATGTGGGAATTTCATCGGTTAGGTGGTAATCTTTGGTTGCGGGATTGCACCAGGGTGTCTCCTGCGTCTGTCATTGGCAGCACGGTTCTCGAACCGTACGGAATTTCATGGAGTAGAGTTTCACGTGGGTGGTTGATGGAAAATTAATGGCAAATACGGCACCAATCTATTCCCAGGCAAACGAAGAGCGTGTCCAGGCCGAGTCGACCGATTGGGCCAGGTTTTCCTCACCCAAAGACACCAGCGAGTTTTGCGCGAGCTGGCTGGCGATCCTGTGCTCGCAGATCGATCGTGTCAGCGGCGCGCTGCTCGTGCTCGGGCCGGACAAAGACGGGGGGTTCAGTGCGGCCGCGGTGTGGCCAGATGCTGCGCGCAACATGAAGTATCTGAGTTCTGCAGCGGAAAAAACGCTCAAGGAGCGGCGCGGCATTGTTGAGCGGGTATTCAAGGAGCGGCGCAAAGTGGCAGAACGGGTGATGAATGAACGGCGCGGGGTCGTCCAGGCCATGGATCCGGCACATCAATCCGCCTATGTGGGCTATCCGATCGAGGTATCCGGGGTGCTGCATGGGGCCGTGATACTGGATATCGCGCATACCCCTGATCATGAATTGCAGCGTGCGCTGCGGTTGTTGCACTGGGCCAGCGCATGGCTGGTAGACCAGTTCCGCAAGCAGGCCCTGGAAATCATGGACACGCGGCTTGAGCGGATTTCCCTGGTGTCGGATATGGTGGCGACTGTCGTGCAGGAACGCCGCTTTGGCTCCTCGGCGCTTGCGGTCGTCAATGAGCTCGCTGCCCGGCTGCATTGCGACAGGGTCAGCATCGGGTTCGAAAAATCGGGCTCCATCGAAGTTCAGGCGATCTCGCACACGGCGAGATTCGATCACAAGACCAATCTGGTCCGGCGTATCAGCGATGCGATGGACGAGGTGCTGGATCTGGATGCAGTCATCGTCTATCCGCCAGCGGACAACGACGAGTTGGGCGCGATTGCGCACAATGAGCTGGCCGCGGAAGTGAAGGACTCCGCAATCTGCTCCGCGCCGCTGATCGAGGCCGGCCATGTGATCGGCGTGGTGACGCTGGAACGGACCAGCGGGCCCGCGTTTTCTGCCACCGAGATCGAGCTCTGCAAAACGGCAGGCCTGTTGCTGGGCCCCATACTCTGGCTCAAACTGGATAACGAACGCGGCGTGTGGCAACGCTTGCGCGAGGCATTTCACGGCTTTTCGCAGCTGCTGTTCGGTCCGCGCCACCCGGGCGCCAAATTGATCGCACTGGCGTTTGCTGCGACCGTCATCTTTAGCAGCCTGGTCACCAGCGAATATCGGGTGTCCTGCAAAACGGTCATCGAGGGCTCGGTGCAGCGCGCAGCGGTTGCTCCGTATGAGGGCTATATTGCAGAAAGTCTGGTGCGTGCCGGCGATATCGTGAAGAAAGGGCAGGTTCTTTGCCGGCTGGACGACAGGGACTTGAAACTCGAACAGGTCAAGTGGGCTTCCGAGCGCGAGCAATCCGAGCGCAAGTACCGCCAGGCTCTTGCCGCGGGGGATCGCGCTTCGATGGTGATGGTTCAGGCGCAGATCGATCAGGCCCAGGCGCAACTCTTGCTGGCCGAAGACAAGCTTGCCCGCGCGACACTGGTTGCGCCGTTCGATGGCATCGTGGTTTCCGGCGATCTGAGCCAGCTTCTGGGCACCCCGGTCGAGCAGGGCAAGGTCCTCTTCGAGATCGCGCCGCTGGATACCTATCGGGTGATTCTCAATGTCGATGAGCGCGATATTTCCGAGGTCAAGGTGGGCCAGCAGGGCGATCTTGCGCTGTCCGGTATTCCCTATGAGGTGATGCATTTCAAGGTCAAACAGGTCACGCCGGTTTCCACCTCGCAGGAGGGCAGCAATTATTTCAGGGTGGAGGCGCAACTCGACGACCCCTCAAACCTGTTGCGGCCGGGCATGGAAGGCATCGGCAAGATCTCGGTGGGCGATCGCAGGCTGATCTGGATATGGACTCATCGTTTGGTGGACTGGCTACGCTTGTGGACCTGGAAATGGATGCCCTGATTGCCTCAATGACGGGCGGGCTGCGATGAATATGCCCCTGCTCAGCAATTCGTGGTACCGCGTTGCGGCGCTCAAGCCCAGGCTGCGCACCCATGCGCGCCTGCACCGCCATCGCTACCGCGATGAAGTGTGGTATCTGCTGCAGGATCCCGTGTCTAACCGGGTGCATCGCTTTACGCCTGCCGCACGGCTGGTGATCGCGGCGATGGATGGGAAGCGAACCGTGGAGGATCTCTGGGAGCTGGCGAACAAGCGTCTGGGGGAAGATGCGCCGACGCAGGATGAAATCATCAATCTGCTGGGACAATTGCACGCGGTCGATCTGCTGCAGAGCGATGTTACACCGGATGTGGGTGAACTGTTCGAGCGCGGCGAGCGTGAACACAAGGCGCAGCGAAGGCGCACCTATATGAATCCGATGGCGGTGCGCATCCCGCTTTGGGATCCGGATGATTTTCTGAACCGTTTCCCGAAATTCATCAATCTGTTATGGAGCCGCTGGGGGGCGCTGCTGTGGCTGGTGGTCGTGCTGCCCGCGCTTGTTCTAGTACCCCCACACTGGCAGGAACTCACGCACAATTTTTCCGACCGCGTGCTGGCAGTCCATAATCTTTTCATATTGTGGCTGGTGTTCCCGGTGATCAAGGCGCTGCACGAAATGGGCCATGCTTCAGCGACCAAGGCGGGCGGAGGCGAGGTGCATGACATGGGATTGATTCTGCTGGTGCTGATACCGGTGCCCTATGTCGAGGCTTCTGCAGCCACCGTGTTCAAGTCGAAGCATGAGCGGGCCGTGGTGGGCGCCGCCGGCATGATCGTCGAGGTGTTCATTGCAGCCTTGGCATTTTACCTGTGGATGCTGATCGAGCCCGGAGAGATGCGTGCGATCCTGTTCAATGTGATGCTGATTGCGGGTGTTTCGACGCTGGCCTTCAACGGCAATCCATTGTTGCGTTACGACGGGTATTACATTCTTGCCGATCTGATCGAGATGCCGAATCTTTCCATCCGGTCGCTGCGTTACTGGGAATATCTGATTAAGCGCTATCTTATCGGCATAGCCGATGCGGAACAGCCCCAGGCAACGCGCGGAGAGAAAGCCTGGTTCATGTTTTACGGCCCGGCCTCCGGAATATACCGGGTGTTGGTTACCATTGCCATCGCGATCTTCATCGCCGGCCAGTTTTTTGTGATTGGCGTGATACTCGCGGTCTGGGCCGTGGTGGTGATGGCCATGGTTCCCGTGGTCAAGGGTATACGGTATCTGCTGGTAAGTCCCGCTTTGCATGTGCAGCGCAGGCGTGCGATTGCGATCTCGATGGGTATCGTGGCCGCTCTCGTTGTGTTCTTGTTTGTCATACCTTTGCCTTTCCGTTCGAACGCCGAGGGAGTGATCTGGTTTTCCGACGAGGCGATGGTGCGTGCCGGCGCCAATGGTTTTGTCGGTGAATTCCTGGCAGCGCCGAACTCCCGGGTCCGCAAAGGGGATGCGTTGATCGAATCTTACGATCCCGCTTTGGAAGCCCAGGTCCGCTTGAGCAAAGCCAGAGTGGAAGAACTCGAAGCCGCCTATGACCGTGAATTTGTCCTGGACAGGGCAAGGGCAAATATCATTCGCGAACAGTTGGCCACCGAAAAGGAGGCCTATGAAAGGATACGTGAGCGGGCCGATGGCTTGGTCGTGCATGCCGGTACCGATGGGGTCTTCATTGCACCGCAGGCGGACAATATGCCGGGGCGCTATTACCGCAAGGGGGACCTGCTCGGTTACGTGGTCGAGAAGGGACAGCCGCTCGCCCGCGTGGTGGTGTCGCAGGATGCCGTCGACATGGTTCGATTGGCAACGGATCGCGTGACCGTGCGTCTTGTGCATCGCCCCGATATCGTGGCAGACGGAACGATCGTGCGCCAGACGCCGGCGGGTGTGGAATATCTACCCAGCCGCGCCCTGTCCACGGAAGGCGGCGGGCAGATATCAACCGATCCGCGCGATCAAAAAGGCATCAAGGCACTGCAGCGCATGTTCCAGTTTGATATCAAGCTGAAGGACGATCACGATACCGCATTTTTTGGCGAGCGCGTATACGTGCGTTTCACCCACGAAATGGAGCCGCTCGGGTTGCAATGGTATCGCGGTATCCGTTTGCTGTTCTTGTCGCACTTCAATATCTAGATCGACCATGAACAGGACCAATATTCTGGCAGGTTCGGCTGATTTATCGGCCGCACGACCCTATCCGGAACGCGCCGAGGATCAACTGGGCTGGCATGACCGGACCGCGGAGTTCCTGTTTGCCGCAATGATCGCGCCGCTCAGCGACCGGCTGCGGAATTCCAGGCGCCGGCTGCGGCGCATCGTGGAACTGACCGACAGACACGAGCGTTATTTTCAATCAGTCCCGGACGAGGAACTGGTCGGACGTGCAAAGCGCATGAGGTCGCTGCTTCGCCGCGAAGGATTTGCACCGGAACTTGTTGGGGAGTGTTTTGCATTGGTGCGCGAAGCGGCTTCGCGTACGACGGGCCAGCGTCACTACGCTTCGCAGTTAATGGCTGGCTGGGCGCTGCTGGAAGGCAGACTGGTTGAAATGGCGACCGGCGAGGGCAAGACTTTCGCCGCCACGCTGCCTGCCTGCGCCGTGGCGCTTGCCGGATACCCGGTGCATGTGATCACGGTCAACGATTATCTCGCCAGACGCGATGCGGAAATCATGGCGCCGCTTTACCAGTTCCTTGGATTGACTGTAGGCACCGTGGTGCAGGGCATGCCCAAGCAGGCCAGACGCGAGGCTTATTCGAAATCGGTGACTTATTGCACCAACAAGGAACTGGCATTCGATTATCTGCGGGATGGAACCATGCTCGAGCGCAGGAATAGCCGCTTGCATCTTTCGCTGGAAAGCCTGCGCGGTGACTCTTCACGCGATGACCAGCTGGTATTGCGCGGTCTTTGCTACGCGATCGTAGACGAAGCGGATAGCGTGTTCATCGATGAGGCGCGAACACCCTTGATCCTTTCCTCGGCGATCAGTTCTGCCAGGGAAATGGATGATTACGGGCGCGCCCTCGAATTTGCGCGATCCCTGGTTCTTCAGGAAGATTTCCTGGTGGATATATTCGAACGCCGTGTGGTGCTTACGGAGAACGGAAAGGAAAGACTCGATGCCTACGCAGCCGAGCTTGAATTGGACGGATTGTGGACTTCGCTTCGAGCACGTGAAGAATTGATCCTTCAGGCGCTCAGCGCGCTGACGCTGTACCAGCGCGACCATCATTACGTGGTGAGCGAAAGCAAGGTGCAGATTGTCGACGAATCAACCGGCAGGGTGATGCCGGATCGCTCATGGGAACGCGGTTTGCATCAAATGATCGAGGCGAAGGAAGGCTGCAAACTGACCGAGCGGCGCGAAACGCTTGCCCGCATGACCTATCAGCGCCTTTTTCGCCGGTATATCCGGCTGTCGGGAATGACGGGGACCGCCAGAGAGGTTACGCGCGAAATCAAGTCGGTCTACCGGCTCGGAGTCGCGCGTATTCCGCTGCATAGGCCTTCCCGGCGCGTATATCGGCGCGGGCGTGTTTGTGCGACACTTGAACAAAAATGGAACACCATCGCAGATGTCGTGGAACAGCTGGCCTCGGAAGAGGGCCGTCCGGTGCTGGTTGGCACAAGATCGGTAAAGGCGTCCGAAGAGATCAGCGCCATCCTTGCCCAGCGCGGGATCGAACACGCCCTGCTGAATGCCAAGCAGGATGAATCGGAGGCAGAGGTGATCGCACAGGCCGGCCAGATGGCTCGTGTCACGGTGGCGACGAATATGGCGGGTAGGGGAACCGACATACAACTCGGCCCGGGCGTGGTCGAGAAAGGCGGGCTGCATGTGATCCTGACCGAGTACCATGAATCGCGGAGAATCGACAGGCAGCTTTTTGGACGTTGCGCCCGCCAGGGCGATCCCGGCAGTTGCGAAGCGATCGTTTCGCTGGAAGACGATATCTTTACGGTCTATGCGTCTGCGGCCACGCGGCTTGTCCAAAGGCTGGCCAAGCGCAGGGGGAAATTGCCTGATTTTGTCTACTGGGGATTGAAGGCGTTGGCGCAATTTTCCGCTGAAAGAAGGAATGTATATATTCGGGTACAGAGCATGAAGCTGGACCGGCGACAAAGTCAGGTCCTGGCATTTTCGGGGAGAGGAGAGTGATGCAGGCGCGGCAAGGAACGTCTTCTAGCGTTGTCGGGGGGATCGGTTGCGGCTTGGTGCTCGTGTTCGGCTTTCCAATCGCGGGTTGGTCCGAATCATTTGAGTGTTTGATCGAGCCCAACCAGGTGGTGGAGATCCGCAGTGCTGCCGAAGGGATCATCGAAAGGGTCAACGTGCAGCGCGGCGACCGGGTGAAAGTGGGAGAAACACTGGTCCAGCTTGAATCCAGCGTCGAGAAGTCCGCAGCAGATATGGCCAGGTACCGGTCGCAAATGGAGGGTCGGATCGCGTCATCGAAGAACCGCCTGGAATTTGCAACCAAGAAACTCAACCGCGCCCAGGAATTGCAAAAGCAGAATTTCGTTTCTGCGCAGGCGGCGGATGAAGCGGAGGCTGAAAAGAAGATCGCGGAAGGGGAGTTGAAGGATGCCATTGAAAACCAGGAGCTCGCCAAGCGCGATTATCAGCATGCGATCGATATATTGAGCCTGCGCACGCTGCGCAGTCCGCTCAATGGCGTGGTCGTCGACCGCATGCTGAATCCCGGAGATCTTGCGGAATCCGGCACGGGAAGGAAACCCATCCTGAAGATCGCCCAAATCGATCCGCTGCTTGTCGAAGTGGCGTTGCCTTTGGAGGCTTATGGCAAACTGCGCGTCGGGATGTCAGGCATCGTGACCCCGGAAGGGCTGAAGGGTCATTATTCCGCCGTGATCACGGTGGTCGACAGCGTAGTAGATGCGGCAAGCGGAATGTTTGGCGTGCGCCTGGAGATGAAGAACCGCAAGGCGTCGGTTCCCGGGGGCATACGCTGCAAGGTGGAGTTCCCGTCGCTCAAAACAATGGCGCCAAAGGCGGCAAAACTGAATTGAGCCGGCGGAATCCGATGACTGTCTTTCCGCTTCTGCGGAACTATACCCGCGGGTACGTGTCTTCCATGCTCAATAACCTATCTTTACGGTAAATCGGTTCACAGCCGAGTCAGAATCCAGTAAAGTGCTACCCTTGTTCCTAACGATAAGAGCAAAAACATGAGTGATAAAGGACAACATCTGCAGGACCCGTTTCTCAATATGCTGCGCAAGGAGCATGTACAGGTTGCGATCTATCTGGTTAACGGCATCAAACTGCAAGGCCAGGTCGAGTCGTTCGATCAATACGTGGTGCTGTTGAAAAATACGATTACCCAGATGGTCTATAAGCATGCGATTTCAACCATAGTCCCGGTACGCGCTGTCAGCATTCCCCACGACGAAGCTGAGTAATGCGGCAGTCTGCCGGTTCGGACGGCGCGATACTGGTCAGTATAGACTTTGGCGACAGCGATCACAGCGAGAGCCTGACCGAGCTGCGCTTGCTGGCGGAAACGGCAGGCGTGCGTGCTTTGGCGATCGTCGAAGCCAGGCGTCAGCGTCCCGATGCGGCGCTGTTTGCGGGCAGCGGCAAAGTGCAGGAGATCGCCGAACTGGCAGAACGATTGCACGCCCCGCTCGTCATCTTCAATCACGATCTTACCCCGGCGCAGATGCGCAACCTCACGGAAAAGCTGGGGACGCGCGTGATCGACCGGACCATGCTGATCCTGGACATCTTCGCGCAGCGCGCGCAAAGCCATGAAGGCAAGGTCCAGGTGGAGCTGGCGCAACTCAATTATCTTGCGACGCACCTGGTTGGCATGAACCAGGACATGGGGCAGCAGAAACATGCCGTGGGCGCGCGCGGTCCGGGTGAAACCAAGCTGGAACTGGACAGGCGCAAACTGGGCAAACGCGTTCACTTGTTGAAGGAGCGCCTGGAGAAACTCAAGCATCAGCGCGACGTCCGGCGCCGCGCGCGCAGTCGTGCCGACGTGTTCTCGGTCTCTATCGTCGGCTACACCAATGCGGGCAAATCCACGCTGTTCAACCGGCTGACCCGGGCCGGCGTGTATGTGGCCGATCAATTGTTCGCCACGCTCGATACCACTTCGCGGCGCATGTTCACGGAAGATTCCGGCCTGCGGGAGGGTGATGCCGCAGGCATCGGGTACCCGCCGGCGTCCCCCTTGCGGGAGGAGATCGTAGTATCGGATACGGTCGGTTTTATCAGGCATTTGCCGCACTCGCTGGTTGCCGCGTTCCGCAGCACGCTGGAAGAAACGATACAGGCCGATCTGTTGCTGCATGTGGTGGACGCCAATCATCCCAATCGCGACGATCAGATCGCCGAGGTGAACAAGGTGTTGGTTGAGATCGGCGCGGCAAACATTCCGCAAGTGCTGGTATTGAACAAGATCGACCTGCTGGCTGCGCCAAGACCGGACGAAGTCCGAGTGTCAGGCGGCGTCCCCCTTGCGGGGGCTGTGCCGCCCGGCGTGCAACGGGATGATTATGGTAGAATTGCGCGCGTATTTCTGAGTGCCAAAAGCGGCGCGGGTCTGGACGGGTTGCGGCTGGCCTTGTCGGAAGCCAGGACCGGGCGCCAGGCCGCTGCAGCAAGCGAAATCCAAACTAATCAAGCGAGTGAAAAATATGGCGTTGAATGATCCGCAATGGGGCAACAAGAACGGCGGCCCGCCCGATCTGGAAGAATTGCTGCGCAAGTTCAATGCGAAGATCTCCTCCGTGTTTGGCGGAAAAGGCGGGTCGGGCAAACCCGGCGGCGGAGAGCCGGTGCACGGATTTGGCGGCGGCATGGGCTTGATCGCAGCGATCGTCGTGTTGATCTGGGTGGGCAGCGGCTTTTATATAGTCGATGCCAGCCAGCGCGGCGTGGTGTTGCGCTTTGGCAAATTGACAGAAACGACCATGCCCGGCCCGCGGTGGCATCTGCCGTTCCCGATCGAAACCGTGGAGATCGTCAATTTGAGCCAGGTTCGCACCGTGGAAATCGGCTATCGCGATAACGTCAAAAACAAGATATTAAATGAATCCTTGATGCTGACCGACGATGAGAACATCATCGACATCCAGTTCGCGGTTCAATACTTCCTGAAAGACCCCGCCGATTATCTGTTCAACAACCGCATGCCGGATGAAAATGTGCACCAGGTGGCCGAAGCGGCGATACGCGAGGTGGTCGGCAAGAACAAGATGGATTTCGTTCTGTATGAAGGGCGCGAGCAGGTGACGGCGGAGACGACCAAGCTGATGCAGAGCATCCTTGACCGCTATAAATCAGGCATTCTGATCAGCAAAGTTACCATGCAAAACGCGCAGCCGCCCGAACAGGTGCAGGCGTCCTTTGACGATGCGGTGAAGGCCGGGCAGGACCGGGAGCGGCAGAAGAACGAAGGCCAGGCTTACGCCAACGATGTGATACCGCGCGCCAGCGGTACCGCTGCGCGCCTGATACAGGAATCGCAGGGCTACAAACAAAGCGTGATCGCCAATGCCGAAGGCGATGTCAGCCGCTTCAAGCAGATCCTGGTCGAATATGAAAAGGCCCCCGCCGTCACGCGCGAGCGCATGTATCTGGACATGATGCAGCAGGTGATGGGCAATGTCAGCAAGGTGATGGTCGATCAGAAGAACGGCAACAGCCTGCTGTACCTGCCGCTGGATAAACTGATCCAGGCCTCCCGTCCCGGCGCTGCGGACACGGACTTGCAGCCGGCGGCGAAAGCCGACACATCGCAGGGCAATGACAATGCTGCGGCACAGCGCGCGCGCGATTCGCTGCTCAGCCGCGACCGGGAGGCACGCTGATGAAAAGGAATATTGGAAATGCGCTGATCGTTTTGGCCGTTGCGCTGATCCTGTTGAGCATGGGCATGTTCGTGGTTGACCAGCGCCAGAACGCGATCGTGTTCCAGTTGGGCGAAGTGGTCAGTGTCAAAACCGAGCCGGGCCTGTATTTCAAGGTGCCGCTGATGCAGAACGTGCGCTTCTTCGATTCGCGCATCCTCACGCTGGACACCGGGGAACCGGAGCGCTACATCACGTCGGAAAAGAAGAACGTGCTGGTGGATTCTTTCGTCAAGTGGCGCATTGCGGACGTCAAGCAATACTATATCAGCGTCGGCGGCGACGAATTGCGCGCCAAGACACGTCTCATGCAGACCATCAATTCCAGCATGCGCGAGGAATTCGGCAAGCGCAGCATCCATGATGTCATTTCCGGAGAGCGCGATCAGATCATGCAGGCGGTGCTGCAGAAAACCGAGGCCGATGCCAGCAAGATCGGCGTGCAAGTGCTGGATGTGCGCCTCAAGCGCGTGGATTTTCCCACCGAGATCAGCGATTCGGTATACCGGCGTATGGAAGCCGAACGCAAGCGCGTCGCCAACGAGCTGCGCGCGACCGGCGCGGCTGAAAGCGAGAAGATCAAGGCGGATGCCGACAAGCAGCGCCAGGTGATCTTGGCAGAGGCTTACCGCGAAGCGCAGAAGACCAAAGGCGAGGGCGATGCCAGGGCGACCGCCCTGTATGCGGCCACGTTTGGCCGCGATCCCGAGTTCTACGCGTTCTACCGCAGCCTCGAAGCCTACAAGCAGAGCTTCAAGGACAAGAACGACGTGATGGTGCTGGATCCGAGTTCGGCATTCTTCAAGTATCTGAAATCTCCAAGCAGTGCCGGAAAGTAGTGTGCTCGATTATTGGCTGCTCGGTTTGGCGATGATGCTGGTGATCGAGGGAATGTTGCCATTCGCGCTGCCCCGATTGTGGCGCGAGACCTTTCGCAAGCTGGTCCTGCTGACGGATGGACAATTGCGCTTTGTCGGCATCACAGCGATGCTCGCCGGAATTATTTTGCTTTATTGGATCAAGTGATGCAAAACTGGCTGCTTCCCGAATACGTGGACGACATGCTGCCCGACGAGGCCTGGGGCATCGAAGGATTGCGCGCGCAATTTCTCGACCTGATGCGCAAGTCGGGATACCAATTGGTTGCGCCGCCGCTGCTGGAATACGCAGAGTCGTTGCTGATCGACGGCAGCGCCGACATGGATCTGCGGACCTTCAAGTTGGTCGACCAGTTGAGCGGGCGCACCCTTGCGTTGCGCGCCGACATCACGCCGCAGGTGGCGCGCATCGATGCGCATCTGCTCAACCGCCAGGGCGTGGTACGCCTGTGTTATGCCGGCAGCGTGCTGCACACCCAGCCGATCGGGCTGACGCGCACCCGCGAACTTCTGCAGATCGGCGCCGAGCTTTACGGTCATGGCGGATTGGAAAGCGATCTGGAGATACAGCGGCTGATGCTGCAATCGCTGGCCTTGCTCGGTGTCGGCAACGTCCATCTCGACCTTGGCCATGTCGGGGTGTTCCGCGCGCTGGCCGGACATGCCAGGCTCGGCAAAGATGTTGAAAGCAAGTTGTTCACGGCGCTGCAAGGCAAGGATAGCGCATCCTTGCAAATTCTGGTGCAACCCCTGGATGCAAAACTGTGCAACGCCTTGATGGCTTTGCCGGCACTGTATGGAAAATGCGACCAGGTGTTGGCCAAGGCGCGCAAGATGTTGCCGGATTATGCCGAGGTGCGTTCGGCGCTGGATGACCTGCAGAATATTTCCGCCAGATTGCAACCTCTGGTATCCAGCGTGGGCATCGATCTCGCCGACCTGCGCGGTTATCACTATCACAGCGGCATGGTGTTCGCCGCCTACCATGCCGGCAGCCACGATGCGATCGCGCTGGGCGGGCGCTACGACAATCTTGGCAAATGCTTCGGCCGTGCGCGCGCCGCGACTGGATTCAGCATGGACTTGCGCCGGTTGTTTCGCCTTCTTCCCCGGAAATCGTCCAAGCCGGGCATCTGCGCGCCGCGCGTGGACGATGCCGCGTTGGTCGAGAAGATCGCGCAGCTGCGCGCTGCGGGCGAAACGGTGGTGGTGGATCTGCTGGGCGATGCGGCCTTGCGCGCGGAACTGCAGTGCGACCGCGAGCTGGTGTTGCGCGATGGCGTGTGGCAGGTCGTCGAAAGTTGAGTTTTAAGGAATGAAATCATGCAATTGAATGCTCAAAAAATTCAGAGTTCGCTCAAATGCAAGGCGCGGGAAAAATTGCGCCGCACCGCATATAACTGATATGTAAGCAAGAATTTTTTCCCGTAACACAGCAGTTGAGATGAAATCTGGATTTTTGAGGTGCCCTAATGGCTAAGAATGTAGTGGTGATCGGCACCCAATGGGGTGATGAGGGCAAGGGCAAGATCGTCGATTGGTTGACCGATCATGCGCAGGGCGTGGTCCGTTTCCAGGGCGGCCATAACGCCGGCCATACGCTGGTGATCGGCGGCAACAAAACCGTGCTGCACCTGATCCCTTCCGGCATCCTGCGCGAACATGTGATGTGCTACATCGGCAACGGCGTGGTGTTGTCTCCTTCCGCATTGCTGAAGGAAATGGACGAATTGCAGCAAGCCGGGATTGATGTTTACAACCGCCTGAAGATCTCCGAAGCTTGCCCGTTGATCCTGCCCTATCACGGTGCGATCGACAATGCCCGCGAACTGGCCAAAGGCGCCGCGAAGATCGGTACCACCGGGCGCGGCATCGGCCCGGCCTATGAAGACAAGGTGGCGCGCCGCGCGATCCGTTTGCAGGACATCTTTTTCCGCGAACGCTTTGCCGCCAAACTGGGCGAGGTTCTGGACTATCACAACTTCGTGCTGAAGAATTTCTTCAATGCCGAAACCGTGGACTTCCAGAAGCTGCTGGACGACACGCTGGAACTCGCGGAACGCATCAAACCGCTGGTGATGGATGTGCCGCGCGCTTTGTACGAAGCCAGCCAGGCCGGTCACAGCCTGCTGTTCGAAGGCGCGCAGGGCGCGCTGCTGGATATCGATCACGGCACTTATCCGTTCGTCACGTCGAGCAACTGTATCGCCGGCGCAGCCTGTGCCGGGGCGGGAGTCGGCCCGCAAATGCTGCACTATGTGCTGGGCATCACCAAGGCATACACCACGCGCGTGGGCTCGGGGCCGTTTCCGACGGAGCTGGACGACGCGGTCGGGCGCCAGCTCGCGAGCCGCGGCAACGAATTCGGCGCCACTACCGGGCGGCCGCGCCGCTGCGGCTGGTTCGATGCGGCGGCGCTCAAGCGCTCCATCCAGATCAACGGCGTGTCGGGCCTGGGCATCACCAAGCTCGACGTGATGGACGGGATG